>JAHCHX010000002.1:600000-852291 GCA_026129545.1 Saprospiraceae bacterium | reverse complement strand
GGGGGGGCTAACGACCCCGCAACGTTTCCGTCCGGCTGTCCGCCCGCGCCGATACGGGCGGGCGCGGGCGGGGCGCTCAAATGGGTGGCGGCGAACACTATTGCGGAGGAGTTGAGAATTCTTCGTTTTTTCGCGGTGCCAAAAATTGCGTTTAAAAAATGTCGAAACATCGGAAGCCCGCGCCCAGACCCGCCGCTGCGCCCTCGCGTGCGGTCAACGCCCCCAAGCAGGCCATCTATCAGCCGCCGGCCATCGTCGCCGCCGATTTTTTCAAGCGCACCCTCCTGCAAAGCGGGCTGATATTCGCGCTCGCGTTTTTGCTATACGCCAACACGCTCACGCACGGTTTCGTGCTCGACGACTCCATCGTCATCAATGACAACATGTTCACCCAAAAAGGCACGGAGGGCATCGCGGGCATCCTCACGAAGGACACGTTTTTTGGCTACTTCAAGGTGGAGGGCAAGGCCGAGTTGGTGATGGGCGGGCGCTACCGCCCCCTGACGCTGATGCTGTTTGCCCTTGTTTTTCAGTTTTTTGGTGAGAATAGCGTGGTGTTTCACCTGCTCACGGTGCTGCTGTTCGCGGCGACGTGCGTGGTGCTGTACCGCACGTTGCTGTTGCTGTTTGTGCCTCGTTTTGGGGCCGATTACTCGCTCATGCTGGCGTGGATGGCGGCGGTGCTTTTCGCGGTGCATCCCATCCATGTGGAGGTGGTGGCCAACATCAAGGGCTGCGACGAAATCGCTACCTTGCTTGGCAGTCTCGGTGCCTTGTATTTTACCCTGAAATTTTTCGACACGCGAAAAGTCGCGTGGGCGCTCGCCGCGGGCATCTCGTTTTTTCTCGCCTGCCTCTCCAAAGAAAACGCGGTCACGTTTTTGGCGGTGGTGCCGTTGGCTTTGTGGTTTTTTCGCCCGTCGCAAGCGGCTCAACAGCAGGCAGGTCCCTCCGTTTGGAAATACGCGCTGCCGCTTTTGGTCGCCTTTGTCGTTTTTTTTGTCATTCGCGGCAACGTGCTGCATTGGCCCAAACTCGTGGGAGGGCGCGTGCCGATGGAATTGATGAACAACCCCTTCCTCAAAATAGAGGGGAACGAGTGGGTGCCGTGGGCTTTTTCCGAAAAATTGGCAACGGTCTTTTTCACCCTGCTCAAATATGTACAGCTGCTTTTCGTGCCGCACCCGCTCACGCACGACTATTACCCCAAACAGATTGAGATGCTCCGCTTTGGCAGCCCGGGCGCCTTGCTGGGGCTGGCGTTGTATGTTTTTTTGGCCATCTATGCCCTGAGCGGCCTGCGTCGGCGCGACCCCGTGCGCTTCGGGATTTTGTTTTACCTGCTGACCATCAGCATCGTGTCGAACATCGTTTTTCCGGTCGGCACGCTGATGGGCGACCGTTTTGTGTTCATGCCCTCTGTGGGATTCTGCATCGCGGTGGCGGCACTGCTGATTCATTATTTTGGAAAAAACATGCAGGTCGCGCTCGGCATTTTCGGCATACTCGCCTTGCTTTACGCATTCAAGACGGTGACGCGCAACCCGGCTTGGGCAAGCAACGAAAAACTCTTTTTCACCGATGTGAAGGTCTCGCTCAACAGCGCGAAAATCCACAATGCCTGCGGCGGGGTGCTGTTTGACCGCGCCTCCAAAGAAAAAAACGAGGTGGAACGCTCCGAAATCTGTACCCAAGCCATGATGTATCTGAACAAGGCCATCCAGCTGTACCCGAATTACAAGGATGCGTACATGAGCCGAGGCGGTTGTAATTATTATTTGAAAAACTACGATGCCGCGGTGGAGGACTACCGCCGCGCATGGCAGTTGGCCGAAGGCGACCTCAAAATCAAAAAGGCGCTGGCGTTGGTGTTGCGCGATGGGGGCAAGTATCACGGGGAGCAACGCGGCGATTTGCGCCAAGCCATGACCTACCTGAGCGAGTCGTGGCAACTCAACACCGAAGACGGCGAAACGGCGCGACTGCTCGGTGTGGCCAACGGGGTGCAGGGCAAAGGAGCCGACGCGGTGATGTGGTTCGAGAAATCGGTGGCGCTTGAGCCAGACAACGCGACCTATTGGTTCGACCTTCACTTGGCCTACCGCGCAGTGGGCAATGCGGCCAAGGGCGAGGAAGCCCTACGCAAGGCGCTGGAAATCAACCCGAAAATCGTGGAAGAGCGAGGCAGGAAGTAACCGCAAAACGGTAATTTGCGCGACACAACTTCACTTTGTTGTTAAAAATGAAAGTCATGGTGCGTCGCTACATATTAAAACGCTAATTTTGTCACGCATAAGCATTTCTGTAATCTCGCCTTAATTTTTCAATCCTCCACCTCCCCCGCCCGCGTTGCGAAACGTGCTTGTCGTATGTGCAAGCCGCTCGTTTTCAGGTGCTTTTTAATCCCGCATGCGTAATTTTTTTTCCGATTACTAAACAACACCCTCTCCCATGGGAAGAACATTTACTCATCTCAATTTCCGAGCAAGCAGCGCCCCCCTCTCTTTTGGCGGATTATTGGCTCTCCTTCTCCTATTGCCTTCGTTCATTCAAGCGCAGCCAGTCACCGTGACCGTCACGGGCACCAATGTCACCTGCAATGGGGCTAACAACGGCACAGCCACAGCAGTCGGCGGCGGCGGCTGGCCCCCCTACACCTACCAATGGAGCAATGGCGCGACGACCGCAACCGTCACGGGCTTGGCCCCCGGCACCTACAGCGTCACGGCCACCGACATTGACCTCGGCTACGCGGTAGGCACTATCACCATCACCCAACCCACCCCGCTCTTCGTGGAGGCATCGTGCGAAAGCCAAATTTGCGACATCGTGCCGGATGGTTGGGCCAAGGTGATTCCGGCCAATGGCACCCCTCCCTACACTTATTTGTGGAGCAACGGACAGACCACGCCGCTCATCACCGGCTTGGATGCTGGCATCTACACCGTCACGGTGACGGATGCCAATGGTTGCACAAAAGCGGACAGCTGTGAGGTCGTTTTCTGGGACGAGGGCGTGTGGCTGATGGATAGTTCCTCCAATGTCACCTGCTTTGGTCTCAACAACGGTTTTTCGCACATCGGCCCCATGTCGGGTACGCCCCCTTACACCTACATCTGGAACACGGGTGCCACCACGCAAGATGTGTTCAACCTTGCCCCCGGCACCTACACCGTCACGGTGACGGATGCCAATGGCTGCTCCAACTTCCATGTTGTCACCATCACACAGCCACCGCAATTGCTCTGCAACGCTTCCTCCACTCCCGGGGCATGCGGACTGAAAGGCTCGGCAACCGTTGCTCCTTCCGGCGGAACGCCGCCCTACACAGTGTTGTGGAGCACGGGTTCCACCAATTTCACGATTGACGCGCTGCCCGGCACCTATGGTGTCACCGTCACGGATGCCAACGATTGCACCTGCTCCGCTATGGTCACCATTGATAGTACCACGAGTAGTCTCGTGGTGACGACGACCGTCAATAGCAATGCGGGGTGCACGATTGGAGGCGGGGCGACGGCCTCGGCATCAGGCGGCACGGGCAACTACGCTTATTCTTGGGACAACGGCCAGATGACGGCCACCGCCACCAATTTGACCGCTGGCAACCACACCGTCACCGTCATTGACATCACCACTGGGTGCACGGGCGTTGGCACGGTCAATATACCCGCCGCGCCTCCATTGACAGCCACTGCCACTTTGGTGGACGACGCGGACTGCCTCATGGGCGGCAGCGCCACCGCTGCTGGCAACGGCGGCACGCCTCCTTACTCCTTCCTGTGGGACAATGGTCAGACGACGGCCACCGCCACCAATCTCGGTGCGGGGCCACACACGGTCACCGTGTCGGATACGAAGGGCTGTATCGTGACCGCGCTCGTCACCATAGGCCAAAGTCAAGGCCCCATGGTGAACGTGGTAGTGAACGCCAACGCAACTTGCACCGCTGGCGGCAGCGCGACTGCCCAACCGAGCGGCGGTACCCCACCTTATATTTATTTGTGGGACAACGGCCAGACGACGGCCACTGCCACCAATCTTGCGGTTGGCACACACAAAGTCACGGTGACGGACGCGGGTGGTTGCTCGGCTACTGGCATGGTCAATATCACCCAGCCAGATGCGCCCACCGTGCAGCTGGTGAATGTCACCAACGCCACCTGTGTCATGGGCGGCTCGGCTACGGTAGCCGCCTCCGGCGGCACACCGCCCTATTCCTATGTGTGGGATAGCGGCTCCATCAATGCCACTACCATCAATCTTGCTGCCGACGACTACACCGTCACAGTGACGGATGCGGCAGGCTGCACGGCCACACTCACCGTCACCATCGGCGGGCCGATGCTGCCAAGCGTCATCATCACGGCTTCGGCAAACGCCAAGTGCGACCAGCCCGGCAGCGCCACAGCCAGCGCCGTCGGCGGGGCGGGCGGATATACTTATTTGTGGGACAACGGCGAGACCACCGCCACCGCCTCCAATCTTTCGGCTGGTCCGCACAGCGTCACGGTGACGGATGCCGCAGGTTGCACGGCCACTGCCTCGCTCAATATCGGGCTGACCAACAACGGCATCAAATTGGGCGACTACGTTTGGTACGACAATGACCAAGACGGCTTCCAAAATCCGCTCGAAACGGACGGCGTGCCCAACGTCACGGTCAAACTCATCAAAGCGGGGCCAGATGGGGTGTTCGGAACTTCGGACGACGAAACCGTGCAGACGACGACCACTAACGCCAATGGCAAATACGAGTTTGTTTGCGTCACGCCGGGTGTTTACATCATCAATTTCAGCGGCATCCCGCAGGGGTACCAGTTCACAAAGAAAGACTATGTGAACAACGACTGCAAGGACAGCGATGCCAAGCAAAATGGCAACACCGACCCATTCACCATCGTGGCAGGCCAAACGGACAATCTCTGCTTTGATGCGGGCATCCATATTTTCTGCGACAATGTGCTCAACGCTGGCACTATATGCTGCAATCAAACCATCTGCGAAGGGGAAACACCCGCGTTGATTTACAATGTGCTCACGCCGTGGGGCGGTAGCGGCACCATCGAATATCAGTGGCTACAGCTGTTGCAAATCGGTCAGTCCGCGCCCAACTGGGTGGCCATTCCCGGCGCTACCAACGCCACCTATCAGCCCGGCCCGTTGTTTCAAAATGCCTATTATATGCGCTGTGCGCGTCGGGCAGGTTGCGTCACGTTCCTTGAATCGAACATCGTGACCATCACCGTTGTGCCCGCTGGTTCTTCCAATTGTCCCGACTTCACGGGCGACCTCAGCGCAAGCCTCGCAGGCTCCAATGCGGTGAACGTGCAATGGACTACCACGCTGCCCGAGCTCGACCAATATATGTACACCGTGCAGCATTCTACCAACATGGTGGATTGGGTGCCTGCCACGAACATCATGGGCAAACGCGACGCGACCAAGCCCAATCATTACAGTTTCTTGCACCAAACGCCTGTGATGGGCAAAAACTACTACCGCGTGAAGCGCACGAACACGGGCGGGCTGGAAAGTTTCTCGCCTATTCGCTCGGTGGACCTCGAGGTATCGCTCACCGCGGCGGTAGCCATCAACCCCAACCCAGTATCGGATGTGCTCATTATCAAAAACGTGGCGCAATACGATGGCGACGTGACGGTAGAACTCATCACCACCAAAGGCGAGGTGCTGCGCGCATTGACCATACCGGCAGGCAAGCTGCACTACGAGGAATTGCCCGTCGCTGCGCTGCCCTCTGGACTTTACATGGCGCGTATCCGATTCCCGGATGGGTCGTTGCGCACGCTGAAAATCACCAAATTCTGATGGCTGCGTGATTCGGGCATTTTACAAAAAATGTTTGAAAGCCCCCGCATGGTTTGCCCGTGCGGGGGCTGCTTTTTGTGGGGGGGGCAAAATATCGCCATTTGTAGCCCGGCATGGTATCCCGGTGAGGCGTTCCATTTCGGGGAAGTATGGAAAGCCATTCCGCGCCATATATACCTCGTGCCGCCAACTGTTCAAAATCAAGGACATCCATCGTGGTGAACTGACAACCCCCGGTGAATCAACAGCTATTCTCGGTTTGTAAGAGGTGTCATCTTTTGAGGAACGAAAAAGGTGACACCTCGGCCTGTTTTTGAGATGTCACCCCTCCATGCTTCCGGGATGACACCTCAGAACCCAGCAAAGCGAGAATCGCTGGTGAATCAAGGTATATTTTGCGACAAATTGGGATGTGCTCTTTTTGTGGTGACGCTTTGCAAGAGCGACGTTTCTATGGGTGTTTCATTTCAAAAGTACACTTCATGGATTTACCGATTCAGACCCCCGCCTTGCTTTTTCCCGCCGTCTCGCTGCTGCTCATCGCTTACACCAACAAGTTTTTGGCCATTGCCAATCTCATCCGCAAGCTGGTGTCGGACTACGAGCACAACAAGCAACATCATCTTTTTAGCCAAATTCACAGCCTTCGCCGCCGCCTGATGCTGATTCGGTGGATGCAGGTGTTTGGCGTGGCGAGCATCTTGGTCTGTGTTGTTACCATGTTTTTCATTTACGAGGGCTGGCAGATTTGGGCAAAAATCCTCTTTGCGCTCAGCCTTTTGCTGATGATGGCCTCTTTGGTTATCAGTCTCATGGAGATTTTCCTGTCGGCGGGTGCGCTGCGGGTATTGTTGCGCGAATTGGAGGAAATGGAAAAAAGGTGATGCGCCTCAGAGTACCATTTCAAGCACCTCTGGCGTGTGGATGTCCGAGAATCCCGGCACATGGAGCTGGTAGAATTGCAAAAGCCGTTGCAATAGGGACTTGCGCTCGGCCTTGTTCAGGGCGATTTCGTGGCAAAGCTGGAGCGGGCTGCGCAGCAGCGCCACCAATTGGGCGGTTTGCAATGGCTCCAAATAATGTGATTGTAGGGGCGGCACAGGGCTGAAGGAGCCTTCTTTCAAATCAAAAAACAACTCTGCCTGCTCCTCTGCCATATCTGTTTGTGGCTGAAAACCAAGAAACCCCGAAAGGGACAGCAGGAAATGCAGGTGCAGGTTGGCGATAGGGTGGGGGGTGCTATCGAGCCAGCGCAGATTGTCCAGCAGGAACTCGAACAATTCGCGGTTTTCCTCCGCCTCGTGGATGCTTTTTCGACACACCTCCGCCATGAAAAGTGCCACGGCTCCCCGGCGAATGTCAAAAGGGATTTGAGCCCAAATCTCGGCAGCGCGAAATTCTTTCAGGCGATGGAGGGAGCCTGTCCCCTCGCGGTAGTAGCACACCATGTCAACCGCCGTCATGGGTTGAAAAAGACTGTACGGCATTCGAGCCTTCGCCGTGCGGACGCTGCCGGCAATGAACGAATGCAGCCCTTTTTCTTCGGTAAAAATGTCAGCGATGACGCTTGTCTCGCCGTATTTCATCGAGCGAAATACAATGCCGCGCGTGGACAAAAGCATGATGTGGGTGATTTGCAAACCTCGCCACAAGGTAAGATTCTCTAGGGTGCATTTCAAATTGTCGCTTTTTACTGCCCTACTTTCACCTTCAATGCTTTTGCCTTTGCCTGAAAAGCATGGTTGGGCTGGGCAGCTATTCGGTCGAGCGTGCGGTCGAGAAGGGCTTTTTGGGCAGGCATCAGATGGAGCAGGGTGAGGGCCATTGCCCACTCGGAGCGTTCGGCGATGGCTTTATCGCTGGCGCCAGAGAGTTGCCGGAAGTAGGTGAGCGCCTCGGCATATTGGCCGCGCTGGTAGAGAGAATGGGCGAGCAACTCTTTGTTTTTCAGTGCATCTGCGCCTTGTTGGCTTTTAGGTTTGAGCCATTTTTCCGCTTCCGCATACTTGCCGGATTTGAAGTTGTCAAGCGCCTGACCGTAGCCGGGTGCATCGCCGTTTGTGGGGGTGTTTGATTCCTGAATGAAATCGGCTTGCCGGTAAAACGTGGCGGCGAGCGCGGGGTAGTTGGGGGGGGGAGTGTAGGGTGCGGGCGCGGTAGGTTGGGTAGGTGGTGGGGTGGAAGGCACTGACGGCTTGGGCTGTGGCAGCTCTGCCACGCGCTCGTCTTCTTTTTCTTTGGTCGGAGGGGTGGAGGCAGGTGGTTTGGGTGAAGGTTTTGGAGACTTTGGTGGCGCGGTGGTGGCGGGAGGCTTTGTCGAGGGCGCGCTGACGATGGGAGTGGGGCCGCCTATGTCTGCTTGGGGTTGCAAGAGCCACCAGCCAAAAAACGCGGCGGTCAGGGTGGCGGCTATGCTTACTGCCCACCACATCGCCCGTCTCCGCACGCGGGCGATGGGTTGTTTCGAGGGGATGTCGCCGCGCATGGTGTCTCGTTCCCATCTGCTCATTTTGGTCAACAGGTCTCGCTCGACGAGCCATTCCAGCCCTTCCCGTTCCATGCGGTGGGTTTTTACCAGTGCGGCCAACACGGGGTTGGCGGCTATTTCCGCTTCAAAAGCCGATGCTTCTGCTGGGGAGAGGCGGCCTCGCAGATAGGCTTCTATTTTGTCGAAAAGTATTTCGTCGTGGTTCATGGTGCGTACAGGATTTAGAATGGTTTTTGGGGGGCTAACCAAGATATTCCGTCCAAAGCGGGTGGTTTTCCAGAAGCTCGCGCAGGCGCATACGACAGCGATAAGCCTCTTTCTTGGCGGTCTCGGCATTGGCATAGCCCATTTCGCGCGCGATTTCTTCCATCGAGTAGTCCAACTGGTAGCGGCGCAGTAATTCGCGGCATCGCTCGCCGATGTGCCCCATCGCCTCGGCCAACAGTTCGCGGTGCTCGTTGCGAAGTGTGTCGGCTTCTGGACTTTCCACCGTGCCATCGTATTGGGCGGGCGAAAGTTCCTGATAGCGACCTTGCTGGCGGCGCAAGGTGACCCAACGCCATTTGGCGATGGCCACGAAATAGGTGGCCAATGCGCTTTTGCCTTCAAATCTTCCTTCGCGCAAGTTGCGGTCGAAGAGCACGAGCGCTTCTTGAAAAACATCTTGGGCGTCGCTGCGGCTACCGCCGTTGTCGAGTATGTGCCGAACGACGGTCTCTCGCAGCCCGGGGAAAAGATAGATGTGCCGAAGGGCGGATTCGCGTGCTGCTCCGCCGCTTTGAATGGCGGCAAGGAGCGATTCGTCGGTCCAATTCGTGTGGGTTGTCATTAGTGCAGTTGATGGGCGAAAGGTAACCAAGTGTTTTCTGCATTGACGGGAGGATTTTTGGGTTGGCAGGATTTGCAAGGTTTGCAGGATGTTGAAAACGGCCAGTCCGTCCCAGCAAATTTTGTCCACAAAAAACTGTCAATCAGTGGGGTGTATAAGTCCTTTGGAAAGGACTTCGGGTGGATGAGTAGGGGCGCAGCTGTTAAGAATCGAATTGTTTCTTAACGTTTGGGTCTTTCAGCGGGCGTTTTCGTTACCATTTTCCTAAATGTCAAATGCGGGGGGTTACTTGTGGGGAGCATCTTGCACAAAGCAGCAACAACAATCGAAAATCATCACGCACAAAAAAACTGCAAGTCATGAAAAAATTGTTTTTGCTTCCGTTGTCACTCCTTTTCTTCCAAGTGTTGAACGCTCAAATAAGCGGCGTTGGCATACGTCCCGGTGTCAGTCTTTCCACCTTTAAACTCAACCGGGAGTACAACGACATCTATAACGCTTCGCTGCGCCCCGGTATGAGCATGGCGGCGTTCATGGAAATCAACCTTGGCAACCGTTTCACGTTGCAACCCGAAGTGGCTTTCACCCAGCGCGGTGCCAATCTGCGCAGCAAAAGCACCATCTACTGGGATGGCCCCGCTTTTGGGTATCCCGCTGACTATCGGGTGGTGGATTACCGTCAAAAAGAAACGCTCAATTATCTGGACGTGCCCATCATGGTGGAGAAAAACTTTGGCGGGGGCAATGTCGGCGCTTATGTGGCACTTGGCCCCGGGCTGTCCTTCGGATTCAAGGGCAAAGGCCGCGAGGAAATCACCTACGAGTTCCCGGTCAGCGACGGCCAAATTGACATAGGCGCCGACCGTTTTGAGTATGGCATCGAGATGGGCTCGGGTCGCTTCGACACCTACAAGGGTTTTGATTTCAGCCTCAATGCTGGCGCGGGCCTGCTCTTCTTGCTCGAAAATGGCGAAATCGGCATTGACCTCCGCTACACGCACGGTCTGAAAAATCTCAACGTGGACGGCCTGAAAAACCGGAACCTGCTGGTCGGTGTGTCGTATATGCACTACATTGGTCAATAAGGGATTGAAGGGGGGTGAAGGCGGGGAGTGAGAATGTTTAAAAAAGCTGTCAACCCTTCCCGGACGTTTTCTTTTTAAGCGGCAAACTCGTGCCCCTTCGTGCCTCTGTGTTTCCTTATCGGCGTCCATTGGGATGGTGTAGCCCCCTCCCCCCTTCAACTCACTCAACTTCTTTCGATATGAACTGCCCGAACTGCGGCCACCCCACGCCGCCCACCCACGCGGCGCGATGCGGCCATTGCAACTTCAAACTTCCGGCGAACCCGACATCGCAAGCCAGCCAGTCAGACACGACGCTGCCTTGCTGGAACTGCCGGCACCCCAATCCCGCCGAGGCCGAACGCTGCGAATGGTGCAATGCAAAACAGCAAGCATCGCCTCGCTCGGCAGTGCCCTTCGCCTCGCGGCAGCCCCTACAACCTCAAACCCGCAAATCCATCAACATCGCAAGCCATGACAAATAAAGGTTTCAATCCGCTTTTTGTGTCGGCGCTCGACATCCTGACTGGCGCATTGAGCGTGTTCATCGTTCTCAATTTTCTGAACACGCGCCTCATGGGAGTGCCACCCACGCCAGTCAATCCGCCCGAAAAAGAAAAGGTGGCGAAAAAAGAGGAGAAGGCGCCCAACAAAACCAAGCCTGCTCCTGCCGTCGGCCCGGGCACTTATCGGCAAAGACCTGTGGAGCCGACCAAGCCTTCCGTCCCCAATGAAAAGCCCAACCCAACCACTCCACAGCCGTCGCCCCCCAAACCGACCACCCCTGCGCCCGCTCCCCCATCCACAGTGCCCCATCCGCCATCTCCGCCATCCGACCCTGTCGCGGTGGATTTGATGAAGCAGACCAAAGGTGCGGTCGTCATCTTGTTGCAACAAGCCGACCAGTCGAAACAATCGGTGGAGTTCATGCTTCGGCAAGGCAATCGTACTTGGAAGCCGGGTCGCGCAAGCAAGTTTCAGGACAATGGCTTCAAGTATGAGAAGGCGCTGAACTATTTCTATCAGTCGGAAATAGAGCCGGGGACCTATGAAGTGCTGGTGCGCGTGAAAAGTGGTCAGCGAGGTGGTGGCGCCAAACCCTTCAGCCTGTTTGGCAAGTTGGTGCCTCCCGGTCAAAAATCGCTGTCCTACAACTTTGGTGCGTACGCTGTGAACGGCGCTGCGAGCGATTGGGTATCTGCTGGCACGCTCAAAGTAAGTGCCTCGGGATTGCAATACCAGTCACGCCTGCCCGTCGCCACCAAATCGGAAACGGAGCCGACACAGAACGCTCCCACCACGCCCGATTCAAAACCGGCACCTGCCACCAAACCATCAGGCAGGAGCGGAAAGTGGGGATAATCAACCAATGGACGGTGCACGGGGGATTCCTGCCAACTCTTGAAAAACCACTTCAACCTTTTCTAACACTCAAACACATCTCAGCCATGTTTGCCAATAAAAATCTGCAAATTGTTGCCGGTCTCGGCATTGCTTTCGTTATCGCCGCTTTGATGGCGCTCGGTTATCACACCGCTCCGTCTGGCTCTTCCTTAGAAACCTTCTTCTTCGCGCTGGGCGGCAAAATGCCCGCCGGAATCATACAGGCCGCCACGATTGCCTGCTTCTTCATCTGCTTGTTTGGCATCCACGCGCTCAGCCAGCGCATCCAGCAGGAAGAAGGGGCCTACATGGCCAAGTTGCTGCCGGAGGCCGAGCAATATGTGCTCTACCCGGAGGATGTGGCCCGCATCAAGTTGGAGACCATTGATGCCGAAAAACGCATGGGGCCGCGTTTGCTGACCGACCTCATCAAGCAAGCCACCACAAAATTCCGCGCGGAAAGCTCCACCGGCGAAACGCTCTCCATGGTGGAAACAGTGAGCGAGATGCAGCGCAAATCGCTCGAGAAAGAATTTTGGCTCATCAGCACTTGCCAGACTTTGATACCGACCTTCGGTTTCCTCGGCACGGTGTGGGGCATGGCCTCGGCGATATTGAGCATGGGCCAAACCAAACCAGTGATAGCTGCCGCCACAACGACGGCGACACCTGCCGCCACGCCTGTGGCACCTGCAGTGAGTTCTACCGACATTCAGGCGTTGATTGACTCGATGGGCTCGGCGTTTTTCACCACGATTCTGGCCATCATCTTGGGCATTGTCGTGAGCATATTGGTGAAAAGACTCGAAACGCGCGTGGAAGATTTCCAGACCGGGATGAAGCGCTATGTGGTAGAGAATCTGGTGAACAGGATTCACAAGTAGTTGGAAAGGTCATTAGGGGCATTCTCAAAAAAACACCGAGACCCAAAGGCACACAGAGAGGGTTGATTCTGAAAAAATTGACGCTGCGTGCTGCTGGGTCTCGGTGTTTTTGTTTGCAACCCAAGAACAGTGGGCATCCCCTTGAACGCACCCCAAAAAATGGTTTTCACTTCACTTTCTGCCACAGCTTCAGCTTTCGGTCGAAGTCGGTAGCCTGTATCTCATAACTGTCCGGCACTTCGTCGAGATAACTAAAATAGGTGGCCACCCTTGTCCCGACGGGCATGGTGTCCAATTGTTGGCGCACATACAGCGAGTAAACGGCATAAAGGATTTTGTCCAATTTGACCGAATTGTCTATTGGATTCGATTGCAGAATATTTTCGTAGAAAGGATTGAAAAGGTATATCGCATCGAAGGTGTTGAAATCAACATACACCATGTTGGACAGGATGAAGTGCGTGTTCGCGACATGGTAGCGTTCCGACAGCCGCACCGACAATTGGTGCAGGCGCTCGCGTTGCTCCACTCCGGTGAAATGCCCTTCGGTACAGCTGGCACCAATCATGCAAAACTTTCCCACGCCCGACCCCACATCGAGCACTCGTGTGCCCGGCTCGTCAACGAGAAAATCCGCAGCGGCAAGCGCCACTTTTATAGGCGTGAAATGCACCTCTGACAGTGCCCTGATTTTTTTGGAAAAAATGGCATCAAAATCTGCATCAAGTACCTCGGCACCCGTTTTCAAACGTTCGAAGATCTCTAACCCAAGTCTTTTTGTCATCTTGGTGGGCGGACTGGATTGGCAAGCGGGCAAACGTGCGAACAACTTTGTGGGGACAGTGCCATGCCAATTCTTTGTGGGGCAAATTTAGTGCTCCATAAATTAGATTTTGCCACAAAGTCGCTACTAAACAAAGGATTAACTAACAGATTTTGAAAGCCTTTGAGTCTTTCTGGCATCTTCAGGCGACTTGGGTTGCAGCGTACTTGCAAGGAGGCCGCCCCAAGGCAAACGCACCAAAATCGCACAAACCTCGGAGAGGTCAAATGTTGGAAGGATGACAAATCCAAGCGAATCAAGGTATATTTTGATGCCTTTCCCTCCCCACGCCCAACATCAGTATTCCCACCGTCTGGGCAGGCCCTCCTGCTGAGCGAGCTGCGCGGTAGGCTTGAAGCCCCAAATAAAATCAAGCAACTCATTCAATTCGCGGCGAAACTCGATGAAATAGTCCTCGTGCAATTTTTCGGCTTTTTTCAAAATAACCGACACGCGCTTCACGACGTATGGCGCGAAAGTCTGGCTGCGGTGGGCTGGGAAGCGAAGAAGCATTTCGTTGTGCCGCCGAAACGCTTCGGCCAGCAGAAAAACGACGAGACTCACCTCGCCCGATTTGTCTTTGGTGGCTTGCACATGCTCGTTGATGCGGGCGTTCCAATGCCGCAGGTCGAGCAGCAGCAGCCCGGGCGTGAGATAGAGCGCGCCTGTTGTGGGCAGATATTTGGCAATCTGTTGGCGCAGCTCATCGGCACGGTCGTCGCGGGTTTCGCCGCCTTCGAGCAGTTCGAAGATGAGTTTTCTGACCAATTTTTCATCTTTGGCCACAAGGCGAAAAAGCAGTTTGTCTTTTTCTTTGACTGGCAATCGGGCGATAGCTGCTTTGAGTTGGTCGTCAAGTTTTCGCATGGGACAAAAGTAATGCTTGGCACATTTTGGAAAATACAGACTGGCAAAATCTCGTTGGTGAACTATTTTCGCCCCCAGCATGAAATCATCCCGTATCCTCTCACAAATGCCCGCGGTCGCCGCGATAATCCTCGCCTCACTCGTGCTGCCCACCTGTGCAGACGCGCCAGCGCAATCGCTGGCTTCCTTTCATCATCCGAAGTCGCTCACCGCTCATCCGTACCTCAGCGCCTTTCTCGACGAATACGACCAGTTTTTTGCCAACGAAATGGCGCTGACACAAACGCCCGGCGCAGCGGTGGTAGTCGTGAAAGACGGGCAAATCGTGTTCGCGCGTGGCTATGGCGTGAAAGTGGCTGGCACCCAAGACTCGGTGGATGCCAATACGCTGTTCAGAATCGGCTCGCTGTCAAAAGGATTCGCGGGCGTGCTGACGGGCATACTGGCAGCGGACGGCCTGCTCGATTGGGATGAAAAAGTGCAAAAGCATTTCCCCCAATTCACGCTGGGCGACCGCCAACAGGCCGCGCGCGTGCGCCTCTGGCACCTGCTGTCGCACACCACCGGGCTGCCCTACCATGCCTACACCAACCTCGTGGAGCGAGGCTACAGCATCCGAAAAATCGTGACGGACTATTTTCCCAAAGCCCCCGTAAAAGGCAAGGAAGGCGATTTTTTCGCGTATCAGAATGCCGCGTTCAGCATCATCGAGGAAGTCATGCGCGGAGCCACCGGCAAGCCATATCAGGAACTTTTGTTTGAAAAAATACTGCGCCCGGCGGGCATGAACGCTGCCTCATGCGACTACTCCACCATGCAATTCGCCGCCAACAGGGCGCTGCCCCACTTCAAAACCGCCGCCGGATGGAGAATCGGCGACATCACGACGCGCTACTACAACGCCGTGGCCGCCGGCGGGGTGAACGCCAGCGCCGCCGATATGGGCGCATGGCTGCAAGTATTGCTTGGGCATCGGCCCGACATCGTCGCGGAGGCAACGCTCGACCGCGTGTTCCGCCCCGTCATCAAGACCGACAAGGAACGCCGCATTTTCCCCAACTGGCTCCAGCGCGACGCGGCTTCCTACGCGCTGGGCTGGCGGGTGTTGCAGGATGGCACAGACACCATCATCTACCACGGCGGCTATGTGAATGGGTTCAAGGGCGAAATAGCCTTCAATCGCCGCGACGACATCGGGGTGTGCATCCTGTTCAACGCGCACTCGGAACTGAGCAGAGAGTGCATTCCCGTCTTCTTCGAGCGGTGGAAGGATTGCAGATGAGCGCCCGCCAAGAGCCCTCAAGCAATTCGTGCGGAGATTTCATTTTTTTGAAAATCAATGTTTTTGAAAAAATCTCTGTGTCTCGGCGCCGCAATGTATTAAAAGTGCCCAGTGGCGTGTTAGTTAAGCCTGCGTCTGAATACTTTTGTGCATCCGAATCCCTCCCAAGCCATTCATAGCACCCCTCGCGCACATGGAGCCTCAACATCTTATCTCTATCAAAGCAGCCCTGCAAGAAAAACGCGCATCGCTCTATCGCAGCATCGTTCGCTGGACCTGGCGCTTGTTGGCAGGCGGCCTTTTGGCCGTCATCATCCTGTTTTTGAGCATCAGCTTCTCCGCCATCCCCTCGTTTCGAGAGCTCGAAGACCCCAGCTCCGCATTGGCCAGCGAAGTGTTGGCCAACAACGGCGAAGTGTTGGGGCGCTACTTCATCGAGAATCGCGTCCCGGTAGCTTACGAAGACCTCAGCCCCCACCTCGTCAATGCGCTCATCGCCACGGAGGACGAGCGATTTCGGCAGCACTGCGGCATTGATGCCAAGGCTGTGGCGCGGGTGATGTTTCGCACCATCCTCATGCGCGACCAAAGCGCGGGCGGCGGCTCCACCATCACGCAGCAGCTGGCAAAAATGCTCTATTCCGACCGCGACTTCGCGGGCATGGGCAAATTGCAAAAGACCTTCAAGTTGATATACATGAAACTCCGCGAATGGATTACGGCGGTGAAACTGGAACGCAGCTACACCAAAGAGGAGATATTGGCCATGTACCTCAACCAGTTCAATTTCATCAACAACGCCTACGGCATTCACGCGGCATCGGAAGTTTATTTTGGGAAAAGCCAAGCGGACTTGAGCCTCGAGGAAGCCGCCTTGCTAATCGGGATGCTCCAAAACCCCTCTTATTTCAACCCCGTGCGCTTTCCCGAACGCGCCATGAAACGGCGCTGGATAGTACTGTATCAGATGTACAACAACGGCTTCATCACCAAAGAGGAATTCGACCGCGTGAAAGTGATACCACCCGACATGAGCCGTTTCAAGCGAGTCAACTTCACCGACGACCGCGCGCCATACCTCTGCGCCGAGTTGAAAAAAGATTTGGCCCGCATCCTCGACGCGCCCGAAAGCCGCCGCCCTGATGGCTCCAAATACAACATCTACAAAGACGGCCTTCGCATCTACACCACCATTGACCCCGCGTATCAGCTACACGCCGAGGCCGCCATGCAGGAGCACATGAAAAAACTCCAAGAGCGATTTTTCCAAGTCTGGAAAAACCGCGACCCGTGGACCTACCGCACGGGCGACACCTCTCCCAAGGAAATCGAGATACGCAAGGAATCGCTCTGGGATAGGGTGCGCGAAAGCGAGCGATACCAAAACATCCGCCCGCAATTTTTCGATGCCATCACCAAGCGCGTGCAGCAGAAATACGACTTCGAGCTACGCGATGCCGACATCAAGCGTATGTTGGAAGAAGAAAAAACAGCGGGCGCGCTCAGCAAAATGATAACGGATGGCTACGTCACCCCCGAGCAAGCATCTGTCTATCGCCGCATCATGAACGGGCCGGAGTGGTCGGAAATCAAGACGCAGTATCGCGCCCTGCAAGCAGCGGCCAAAAAGGCTTTCGACACCAAAGTGCCAATGACCGTTTTTTCGTGGGACAGCCCCAATTTTGAAAAAACGGTGGTCATGTCGCCTATGGACAGCCTGCGCTACCATCGGATGCACCTGCAAGCAGGCATCCTCGCCATGGACCCTTCCACCAGCGAGGTGAAAGCATGGGTAGGCGGCATTCATTTCAAGCATTTTCAGTTCGACCACATCCGCACCGACCGACAGGTAGGCTCCACGTTCAAGCCCTTCGTGTATGCCACCGCTATCGCGCAGCAGCACATCAGCCCGTGCTTTTCCGTCTATGACCAACCGGTGACCATCCCGGCGCGGTATCAGAATTTTACGAACATCACCGACTGGACACCCAAAAACGCCACCAACTCATACTCCGGTGCCCGGCTCACGCTCAAGGAGGCCCTCAAAAACTCGGTGAACTCCATCAGCACCTATTTGATGAAACAAATGGGCGACACCGAGCCTGTGCGCGGTCTTTGCAACAACATGGGCATAGATTCCTCGCTCGGCCCCAACGGTCGCTATCGCATACCGAAACAACCATCCATCTGCCTCGGCGTTGCCGACCTGACGGTGTGGGAAATGACTGCCGCTTATGCCACTTTCGCAAACAAAGGTGTGTATGGGACTCCTTATGTCATTCGGGAAATCAGGGACAAGAACGGCCGCCGCATTTACAGCTCGTTGCCGGAAGAACGCCCGGCCCTGCCGCCCAACGCCAATTATGTGATGCTCGAAATGTTGAAATACAATGTGACGGGCGCACCCGGTGTCAACGCCCTCAAAAGCGAGGTAGGCGGCAAGACGGGCACCACGCAAAACCAGACCGATGCTTGGTTCATGGGCGTGACACCGCGCCTCGTGGTCGGCACTTGGGTCGGCGGCGAAGACCGCTGGATTCGTTTTACCACACTCTCCGACGGTCAAGGCTCTCGCATGGCCCGACCCATTTTCGCCGGGTTCATCAGTCGCTTGGAAAAAGACCCCAACTCGGGCTACGATTTCAACGCTCGTTTTGTGCGCCCGCCCGGCGATTTGGGCATAGAGACCAACTGTGCCAATTACACGGACGGCGCCGCGCCGCCCACGCGAGACGAGGAATTTTACCCAGACAATTACAAGGACATCTACAACGACGAGCTCGATGAGGATAGAGCCGCCCCGGCCAAGAAAAAACGACCCGACGATACATTTGGCGACCAGATACGTTGAGAAGTGTTTTTTGTTAAACACAGAGGCACAGAGACACGGAGGATAATTCCAAGTAGTCTCCGTGCCTCTGTGTTTTTTTTTAAAAAAACAACCCTCCTCAGTTCTTCACCACCCTTCTCACCAAACGTCCCGCATCCGTCTGAATCGTAAGGAAATACGTCCCAGCGGGAAGCGACCTAAGGTCAATGGGCACCGTCAATTTTTGACCTTGACGCGATTGGTTATACACCACCTTTTGCCCCACATCGCTCAAAAAGAGCGTGATGCTCTCGTAGCGTTCCAACTCCAACGTCAACACCACCTCGTCCTTCGTCGGGTTGGGAGCCAGCGAAAAATGACGCACATCGGGCGGGAACGACGCGCTGACCGTCACCTGATAACCGGGCGTGTAAACGCAGCCATTGGGCGAGGTGAACAAACATTCGTAGAATCCCGATGCCTGGGCGATATAGGTATTGCCTGAGGCACCCGGAATGGGCTGGCCGTCGAGCAGCCACTGCTCGCATGGAGCGGATGCCACCACCGTGTCGCCCACCTGCCCCACAAACGGGGGAAGAATCGTCTCCTCCGTTATCTCGATATCGCCAGAATAGGGCGCACAAACAGTATCCACCACCAAAACGGCATAGATGCCCGGCTGCGTGACAGACAGCGAAAAACTACTTTCGGAGGAAGTGGTCGTGGTGAAAAGCGCCCCGTCGAGATACCAATTCAAGGTGTTGGGCACTGTCAGGTTGGAAGCCGTCAGCTCGATGGACTGACCGGGGCACAGCACCGTGTCGGCTGCGGCCAAAACAGGCACATCCGGCCCCGTCTGCTCGATTGCAAAAGTGTCGCGCCGCACACAGCCGTTGCCGTCCGTCACCGCGACGGTGTAAGTGCCGGGGTTGAGGTAAACAGCGGCAGACTCAGTGGTGCCATTCGACCATGCGTAAGTGACAGGGGTGGCTCCTCCGCTTGCGCCTACTTCCAACAGGCCGCTAAAAGATTGGGCGCACACAGGGCTTATGATTTTTGTCAATTCTATTTGGAACGGCGAGCACACTTCCCGCACCCTTTGTACGCTGCCCGAACCGAGCAGCGTCACATACAATTCACCATCCTTGTCCTCCCCAAAACTGCTGTACTGATAGGTGGAAAAATTGGCCAGCACCGAAGTGCTGAACGTCCCGTTCGGGTTGCGGCGCGTGTACCACCAACGCCCGCTGCAATAGTCGGCAAACACATAGCAACCATACAAATCCGGGTACTTCGAGCCGCGATAGACAAAGCCGCCCGTCACCGAACATCCGTTGCCCCCGCCGTGCGTGTAGTCGAATACCGGCGGCGTGTAGTTGCTCGCTCCCAAGCAGCCGCTCGTGTTGTAGGCCGCGTTGCCCTCGTAGCATCGCCAGCCGTAGTTTCGTCCCGGCGTGTTGGCAGGTTCAAAATCAATCTCCTCGCGAGCGCCTTGCCCCACGTCGGCTATCCACATTTCGCCCGTGAGCCGGTCGAACGAAAATCGCCACGGATTGCGCCAGCCCAACGACCAGATTTCCGGCAGGTAGGTCGCGTCGCCCACGAAGGGATTGTCGGCAGGCACGGTGTAGGGCTGGCTCGCGTTGCTGTTGCTCACGTCAATGCGCAGGATTTTTCCGAGCCATGAGTTTTTTTTCTGGCCATTGTTCTGCGGGTCGCCGCCGGAGCCGCCGTCGCCGAGCGCGATGTAGAGGTAGCCATCGGGGCCGAATTTGATGCAGCCCCCGTTGTGGTTGGCAAAAGGCTGGCTTTGGGTCAGCACGAACAATTCGCTGTTGGGGTCGGCCTTGTTGGGGTCGAGTGCGTCGCGGGTGAAGCGCGAGACGCGGGTCGCCCCATCCGTTTGGCGCGTGTAGTTGACAAAAAAATAGCCCGACGTGGCGTAGTCGGGCGGGAAGGCCAAACCGAGCAAGCCCTGTTCGTTGCCGTTGGAGCGCACCCGTGTCTGAATGTCGAGAAACACCTCTGGCAGGCGGTTGCCGAGGCTGTCGAGTATCCAAATTTTGCCCGCCTGCTCCACCACAAACAAGCGGCTGTCGCCGCAATGCGCGATGTCCACTGGGCGGGAAAAGCCCGTGGCGACATTTTGAAGTTGAATTTTGGGCTGGGCCAAAAGCCAAGAAGCCGTGGTGAAAAAGACAAGCGCGATGGCGAACAATTTGTGCATGGCGGTAGCAGGTTGAAGTTTGGTGAACCGAAAAATTGGGTGGGTGAAGGTAGCCCACAGCCCTCATACGCGGGAAGCCTTCTTGTGGCGGGTGTCCAAGATTGGCGAAAAGTGTGGCGTGTCGAGTTGTCTGAAAAAATCTTGACGAAACACAAAGTGCGGTGAGCAAAATCAACGCCGCGCCTATTGGAAGTCATTGCCACTGGCGAAGGGCGGCCCCGATATTTGTGATGGATTCCGACTCACGGGTTTTATCCAAATCACAAAACAAAAGGAGGTCATTATGTCACTCATTAAATGGAACCCAGAAACCAGTTTTTTCCCCTCGATTTCAAGTTGGATGGATGACATTTTCGACGACAACGGCCGCTGGCCCGCCGTCAAGGGTGTGTCGGTGCCTGCCGTGAACGTGACGGAAAGCAAAAACGCTTTCAAGCTGAAAGTGGCCGCTCCCGGCTTCAAAAAAGAGGACTTCAAATTGGAAGTGCAAGGCGGCTACCTCACCATCTCCGGCGAATCAAAAGAGGAAAAGGAAGACAAGGATGAAAAGTACACGCGGCAGGAGTATCGCTACAGCTCGTTCAGCCGCTCGTTCACCCTGCCCGACAATGTGAAAAGCGACGACATCTCTGCCGAATATGCCGACGGGGTATTGAAGGTGGTGTTGCCGAAGAAAAAAACAGAGGAAAAAACCGCCACCCAAATAGCGGTGAAGTAAAAGTATAGTGGGTAATTTTGCTGTCAGCAGGCCGCTCGCTTCGGGTGGCCTGTTTTCTTACGACCATGATGAATCAGATACCCGGCATCCAAGTCCGCCAATCGCTGCTGCTGCTGCTCATCGCGGTCATTTTTGGGGTGCTGTTCTGGAATCTCCGCTTTTTCCTTCCGGCGCTGTTGGGTGCCTACACCCTGTATGTGCTGCTGCGGGGGCCGTTGGTGTTTCTGACGGAAAAATGGAAATGGCGAAAAAAAGCAGCGGTGGCAGCCCTCCTCCTCACCTCGTTTCTGATACTGCTTTTTCCCGCGTATTGGATTTTCGGGATGCTCGAAAAGCGCCTGATTGCGCTCTTGATGAATTCTGAGCAACTGATTCAGAATGCCAGCGACATCCTGCGCAAATTGGAAGCCCGCTTCAGCATTGACTTGCTGACACCCGACAACATCAACAACGTGGCCGGTTGGGGCATGGCCGAGGCGCAGCGCATCGTGAACGCGACGCTCGGCGGCTTGGGGCTGTTGCTGGCCGCCTACTTCATCGTGTGGTTCATGCTGACGGAGAGCGAGCGGATGGAACGCTCGTTTTTCAACTGGCTGCCGCTCAAGGATGAAAACCGGGATTACGTCCGCACCCAGCTCAACGACATGGTGTGGGCCAATGCGCTGGGCATCCCACTTATGGGTTTGGTGCAGGGTTTTGCGGCGGTCATCGTGTATGGGCTGATGGGCGTGGAAAACCCGTGGCTGTGGTTTGCCATCACCTTTGTGGCAGGTATGTTGCCTGTGCTGGGCGTGGCGTTGGCCTATATCCCCCTGTCGCTCATCCTGTTGGCAGAGGGCATGGAGCTCAAAGCGTTGATAATTTTCCTCTATGGCTTCATCGTGGTCGGCTCGGTGGACAATCTGGCCCGGATGTGGCTGTTGAAAAAGATAGGCCACGTTCATCCCATCATCACGTTGTTCGGGGTCATTGTCGGGCTGAAATTGTTTGGCTTCATCGGGTTCATCTTTGGTCCGATTCTGATTGCGCTCTTCATCCTGCTGCTGCGCATTTATCAAAAGGAGTTTGACAAAACCGTTATTCCGAAAACGCCTTGAACCGCTCCACACACGCCTTTTCCAACATTTCCCGGTCGTCGGGATGCGCGATGTCAATGAGTGCCTTGGCGCGTTGTCGCAGGTTTTTTCCAAACAAATAAGCCACCCCGTACTCGGTGACGACGTAGTGAACGTGCGCCCGAGTGGTCACCACGCCAGCGCCGGGTTTCAACATCGGCACAATGCGCGGAATGCCTTTGGCCGTGCGGGCGGTGAGCGCGATGATGGGCTTGCCGCCCTCCGACATGGCCGCGCCGCGCATAAAATCCATCTGCCCCCCCACGCCCGAGTATTGATAAGTGCCGATGGAATCGGCACAAACCTGCCCAGTCAAATCCACCTCTATGGCGCTATTGATGGCAATCACTTTTGCGTTGCGGCGGATGATGTAAGGCTCATTCACATAGTCAATATCAAGAAAAACCACCGAGGGGTTGTCGTCCACAAAATCGTAGAGCCGCCGCGAGCCGAGCGCAAAAGCAGTCACCGTTTTGTTGGGGTGAATGTTTTTGTGGCGGTTGTTGACGATGCCTTTTTCCACCAATTCGATGATGCCGTCGGAAAACATCTCAGTATGCACGCCGAGGTCTTTGTGGTTGTGCAGGCATTGCAGCACCGCATCGGGGATGGTGCCGATGCCCAATTGGAGGGTGCTGCGGTCGTCAATCAATTCGGCCACCAAATGCCCGATTTTCATCTCTGCCTCCCCGATATCGCTGCCAAAACGCGCCTCTTGGAGCGGCTCTTCCTGAAACACCATCGCGTTGAAGCTGCTCACATGAATCAGGCCATCGCCGTGGGTGCGCGGCACTTGGGGGTTTACCTGCGCCACCACATATTTGGCGGTGTTCACCGCCGAGCGCCCAATGTCCACCGATGTGCCGAGCGAGCAATAGCCATGTCGGTCGGGTTCGGACACCTGCACCAAGGCCACGTCGAGCGGCAGGATGTCGCGCTTGAAAAGTTCGGGTATTTCGCTCAAAAAAACCGGCACATAGTCGGCGCGGCCCTCTTGCACCGCTTGGCGGATGCTGGCCGATACGAAGAGCGAGTTGAAGTGAAAGTGCGGGCGATATTTCGGCTTGTCGAGCTCCACATCACCGTAAAGACTGATGGAGACCAATTCCACATCGCGCAGGCGAGGGGCTTGCTCGGCCAATTTTCTCAACAAAAAAAGCGGGGTGCAGGCGCTCCCGTGCACAAAAACCCGGTGGCCGGACTGAATGACTTGAAGGGCTTGTTCGGCAGTGACGTATTGCATGGCAGGTGAGCAAATAAAAACACCTGCAAAGTCGGCAAAAAGGGCCGGCATTTGCAGGTGCGCAACAGAGTTTAGGCTTAGCGGTTATTTGGATGTCTTTCTGCTGTTTTTGACCTCCAGCACATCTTTGCGGAGTTCGGTCGCCAGGTTTTTCAGTTCCTGCATCGCTTTCCTGACTCGGCCACCCGCAGCGTTGTTGCCGCCATAAAACTTCGAGACATCTGCTTCGGCTTCAGCCAGTTTTTGCTTGATGGTTTCAAAAATTTTGCTCATAATAAAGTTGGGAATGGTGAACAATTGAGGCGGTAAATGTACGATGCAAATGCTATTTGCAACTTTTTGAACAAAAAAAGTGGGGCCTCGACGAAAAAAAGGCGGTTTGCAAAACGAGTTGGCGCACCCCGTGGTAAAAACCACCCATCTACCGCTCCAGCGTGTGGGCGCTATCTTGCACGTTTGCGAAACCTTTGAGATTTCGCCAACGCGGCGCCCCAATATCTCCCCGAATCTTCCGTTTCCAAAAAAAAAACCGTAAAAACTTAGGCAGCCCCAAGCGTATAAGACTCTGTTGGCAGGCTTATAGGTTTTTGACAGGATTTACAAGATTTACAGGATAGAAGGAGTGGCTTCACCGCTAAAAATCCTGTAAATCTTGTAAATCCTGTCAAAGATTCAATGTCTGCTGTCCTGCCTAAGTTTTTACAAAAAACCTACCTTCGCCCCCGTCATGAAGCGCATCCTCGTCTGGGTTCTCATCCTGCAATTCGCCACTGGCCACAACCTGCTGGCCGAACTGGCGCGGATGCCTTCGCTCATCGGGCATTTTCACGAACATCGGTCGGAGGCTCCCGGCCTTTCGTTCGCCCATTTCCTCTGGCTCCACTATCTGGACAATTCCCACAAACACGACGACCGCAGCCACGAACACCTGCCCTTGCACTGCTCGCACCACCCATTGGCAGAGTCCGTGTTGCCCCAGTCTCCCATTATTGAGCTGGCCGCACCCGCGCCCTTGACCGAACGCACTGGCCTGCCACTGCACCACAAGGTGTTGGCGACCGACGATTATGCATCCGGCCTGTTCCGCCCACCCATAGCGTAGTCCCGTTTTCACCTTTTTTATTTTTTCAAAAACACATTTGCGAACCTCCAAAGGTTTCGCAAACATCCGCATCATTGACCAATTGGCACATTCGCTGATTGGCACCACTCGTCCCGAAGTTTCGGAATTCACCAACGGACTATGTTTCAAAAAATCATATCATTCTCGCTACACAACAAGGTATTGGTAGGGTTGGGGGTGTTGGCGCTCGTCGTCGCGGGCGTCTTTTCCTTCACTCGCCTCCCGATAGATGCCGTGCCGGACATCACGAACAACCAAGCCCAGGTGCTGACCGTGTGCCCCACTTTGGCGACCCAAGAGGTGGAGCAATATGTGACGGCTCCCATCGAGGCGGCCGTGCGCAACCTGCCCGGCGTCATTGAGCTGCGCTCCATCTCGCGTTTTGGATTGAGCGTCATCACGGTGGTTTTCAGGGAAAATATGGACACCTACCGCGCCCGCACTCTGCTCCATGAAAAACTGCAAAGCATCGCCGACCAGATACCCGCAGGCGCGGGCAAGCCCGAATTGGCCCCCATCTCCACGGGCTTGGGCGAAATACTGCACTACCGCGTGGAACCCAAACCCGGTTATGAGGGGCGATACTCGGCCATGGAACTTCGCAACATTCAAGACTGGATGCTCAAGCGCCAATTGGCCGGCATACCCGGCGTGGTGGAAATCAACAGTTTTGGCGGCTACCTGCAACAATATGAGGTCGCCATCACCCCCGAACGACTGCGTGCCGCCGGGGTCAGCATCGGCGAGGTGTATCAGGCGTTGCAAAACGCCAATGAGAACACCGGAGGAGGCTACATCGAACAAAACGCCTCGGCCTACTTCATTCGCAGCGAAGGCTTGGCGAAAAACTTGGACGATTTGCGGCAAATCGTCGTGCACACACAAGGGGGCGTGCCGCTTCGGGTGGGCG
Organism: Saprospiraceae bacterium; assembly: GCA_026129545.1. Lineage (NCBI taxonomy): Bacteria > Pseudomonadati > Bacteroidota > Saprospiria > Saprospirales > Saprospiraceae > Saprospiraceae bacterium. Next base: position 826,697 of record JAHCHX010000002.1, on the reverse strand, counting down.
ACATTGCCGAAGTGCGGCTCGGCCACGCGCTGCGCTACGGCGCGGTGAGCCACAATGGCGGAGGCGAAATCGTGCTCGGCATCGTGATGATGCTCAAGGGCGAAAACGCCGCCGAGGTCATTCACCGGGTGAAGACCCGATTGGCGGAAATAGAGCCGGGACTGCCCGAGGGTATCCGCATCACCCCCTTCCTCGACCGCGAAAATTTCGTGCAGCGCACCGTGGCCACCGTGCGCACCAACTTGGTGGAAGGGGCGCTCATCGTCGTGTTCGTGCTGGTGCTACTGGTGGGCAATTGGCGGGCGGGATTTATCATCGCGTCGGTCATTCCGCTGTCCATGCTGTTCGCCATCACCATGATGCAGGCGACTGGCCTCACGGCCAATCTCATGTCGCTCGGCGCAATTGATTTTGGTCTCATCGTGGATGGAGCGGTCATCATCGTCGAGGCCACGCTGCATTATTTGCATAAATATGCACAAGGAACTGTTCCAGCCGAAAGCGAAGCGGCGATGTCAAGCCGCCGCCTCACCACAGCCGAGATGAACGACGGGGTCAAAACCGCTGCCCATCGCATCGTCCGTTCCTCGGTATTTGGCGTGGTCATTATCCTTATCGTTTACTTGCCCATATTGTCGCTCGAAGGTATCGAGGGCAAAATGTTCAAGCCGATGGCGCTCACGGTTTCTTACGCCCTCATCGGGGCGCTGCTGCTGTCGCTCACCTATGTCCCCGTCGCGTCGGCGTTGTTTTTGAGCAAAAAAATCAATCTGCGCCCCACCTTCGCCGACCGGCTGATGGATGCCATTCGGAACCGCTACCTGCCCGTGCTAAAAGGCGCATTGAAAGCGCCGCGGCTCGTGGCGGGGCTGACGGTCGGTTTGTTCGCCGTGGCACTCGCGGTGTTCCTGCGGCTAGGCGGCGAGTTCCTGCCCACACTCGACGAGGGCGACATAATGATGCACGGTTTTTGCAAACCCGGCACCTCGCTCACCCAAACCATTCGCAGCCACGAGCTCGCGCAAAAGGTGATTTTGGAAAATTTCCCCGACGAGGTCGAACAGGTGATTTCAAAAATCGGCACAGCCGAAATTCCCACCGACCCTATGGCTCCCGAAACTGCCGACAATATCATCTTATTGAAAGACAAAAAGTTTTGGACCAAAACAACATCGAAAGCAGAATTGGTGGAAATGATTTCCGAAAAGGTGCAGGAGGTGCCGGGCATGGCCTACGAGTTCACCCAGCCTATCAAAATGAGGTTCGACGAAATGATGACAGGCGTGCGCTCCGATGTCGCCATCAAAATTTTTGGTACTGACATGGATAGCCTCGCCGCTGCCGGCGAACGCATCAGCCACCTCATCCACGAGGTGGAGGGCGTGGCCGATTTGAAGGTGGAACAAGTGGAAGGGCTGCCACAAATCGCCGTCGTGTACGACTACCAACGGCTGGCCCGATACGGTCTTCAGGTACGCGATGTCAATGCCGCCTTACGCACCGCTTTTGCGGGCGAGGTGGCTGGCACCGTGTTTGACGAGGGTCGCCGTTTCGACCTCGTGGTGCGGCTCGACACCTCGCGTCGCCGCAGTTTGGCCGATGTGCAGCAGCTCCCCATTGCCACCACGCACGGGCCGCTCGTGCCGCTCGGCGAGGTGGCACAAGTCGAGTTTCGCCTCGGAGCCGCTCAAATCAGCCGCGACAACGCCCAACGCCGCATCGTGGTGGGAGCGAATGTGCGCGGCAGGGACGTGCAGACCGTCATCGAGGAAATACAAGCCACTTTGCGGACGCGGCTAAAATTGCCGGCAGGCTACTTTGTCACTTATGGCGGGCAGTTTGAGCATTTGGAGGCGGCCAAATCGCGTCTGGCCGTCGCCGTGCCGGTGGCGCTGGCGCTCATTTTCGCCTTGTTGTATTTTGCTTTCCATTCTTTGAAAGAAAGCCTGCTGATTTTCACGGCCATCCCGATGTCGGCGATTGGTGGCGTGTTTGCCTTGTGGCTGCGCGATATGCCGTTTTCCATCTCGGCAGGGGTAGGGTTCATCGCATTGTTTGGGGTGGCCGTGCTCAACGGCATCGTGCTGATTTCGTATTTCAACGAGTTGGAAAGAGAGGAAGGCGAAGTTGTTGGCGAGGATGCCAACAACAGCAGCGACAGCGGCGAGCACAACGTCCAAGAGCGCGTGGTGCAAGGCGCGTCGGTACGCTTGCGTCCGGTGCTGATGACGGCGGCAGTGGCTTCCTTGGGCTTCTTGCCAATGGCACTTTCGTCCGGCGCGGGCGCGGAGGTGCAACGGCCTTTGGCGACGGTGGTCATCGGCGGTTTGGTGACGAGCACGCTGCTGACCTTGATTGTGTTGCCCGTTTTGTACGCGATGTTTTTTGGTGCGAAAAAACGGGGCATGGGCGGCTCGGGCACGGCAACGAAAATGGTCAAGTCGCTGGCTATCATCTTTTTGTTTGTCCAGCCTGCGCTTGCTCAAAAAACAGTGACCGAAGCGGATGCCTTGAAAATAGTGACCGAATCGCACCCGGCCATTCGCGCCTCCAACGCACTCGTCCGCAGCACCGATATTCTGAAAACCGGGGCTTCCCGCGTTTGGGAGCCTTCCGAAATTTACCACAATATCGCCGCCGACCCTGACTATGGCATGTTTGGCACTTCTGCCATTGGCATCAACCAAGTATTTCCGTCGGGCAGGCAGACCCGCGCACAACGCAGTGTATATGAGCGCCAACAACGAGTTTTTGAGGCAGAAAAAAACCTGACGCAACACCAATTGACCCGCGAGGTGCGCGAGATATTCCAACACCTGAGTTATTTGCAAGAAAGGCGCACGCGCCTTACGGCGCTCGACAGCCTTTATCAAAAAACATCGCGCATCGCCGAAAGCCGCTTCCTGAATGGCGAATCGGCCCAAGACGAACGCTTGGCCGCCCGCGACCAAGCCGCCCGCATCCGGCTTGAATTGGAGACCATCGGCCACGAGGCCGCCTTCGACCAACAGGTGTTGGGGCAGTTGCTCGGCCTCAACGAACCGCTTATCCCGGTAGTGGAGCCTTTCCGCCGCCGCGAGTTTGGGCTGGCCGATACTGCGCGAGTGCGCATGGGAGCCATATCGCAGCTAATGAAAGCTAAGGCCGCGGTCGCCGAATCGCTCACCGAGCAGGAAAAGGCCAAGCGCGGCCCCGTCGTCACAGCAGGAGCCAACATACAGTACCTCGCCAACGACTTGGTTTATCCCGGTTGGGCGGTGGGCCTGCGGGTGCCACTGGCGCAAAAAGGCCTGCGAGCGCGTGCCGACGCGGCAGCAGCGCAAGCCGACGCGGCGCGTGCTCAATACGAGGCCACCGTGTTGAACGGTCAAATGGAACTGGCGCACCTGCTGCACGAGATAGAAAAATACGACATCTTGCTTCAATACTGGGAATCGGAGGGCCGCAATCTGGCAGCCGAACTACGCCGCACCGCTTTCCGCCGCTACGAACTGGGGGAATCGGATTTCACCACCTTCGTGCAGTCCGCCGACCGCGCCATGCGGCTCGAAATGGAATACTTGGACAACCTGAACATGCTCAACCGGACGCTTCTGGAAATCGAGTTGCTGCTGCCGTAAGTTCTACATTTTCAAACCACTTTGTTCAAAATCAACAACATGAAAAATAAAATTGCTCTCGCGTCAATCATTGTGCTGTTGCTCGCATCTTGCAAAAACAAGCATACAACCGAACAACATGCCACCGCGCACCAGCGGTCGGTCGAGGAACATCCGACAACGACGCTCATTCACCTTTCCGCCGAGCAAGTCCAACGTGCCGACATCGCTTGGGGGGCGGTGGAAACTCGCCACGTCAGCACTACCTTGCCCCTTACTGGCGAGTTGCGCATCCACCCCGAAAATCGCGCGGTGGTGAGCGCCCCAGCAGATGGTTTTTTGGGTGACTTGAAGGTCAGGCTAAACCAGTCGGTGCGCAAAGGAGACCTGCTGGCCACCTTGCGCAAGCCTGATTTGGTGGATTTGCAGCAGCAATATCTCGAAAACCGCGACCGATTGGCTTTTTTGCAAATAGAGTTCGACCGCTATCGAACGCTGCAAAACGACGAGGCCACCGCTGCCAAAAATTTCCAAAAGGCAGAAGCCGAGCTCCGGGCCGCTACCACGACGGGCCAATTGCTGGCCGCCAAACTCCGCCTCTACGGCATTGATGCCGAGCAACTGTCGCCTGCCAACGTGCGCGCCGAGCTACGCATCGTCGCGCCTTTGAATGGTACGGTGACGGCCATACACACAAGCACTGGGAGCGCCGTTCAGTCCGGCACGCCCATTTGCGAGGTAGCCGATTTTTCCGCCCTGCACGCCGATTTGTTTGTTTTTGAAAAAGATATTTTGAAAATAAAACCCGGTCAAAAAGCAGACATCTTTTTGGCAGGGGGAGCGGGCAAAGCCCTCCAAGCCACTGTTTTCAGCATTGACCGCGTGCTCGACCCTGCCAAAAACGCTCTCCGTGTCCATGCCCGACTCGAAGCCCCCGGCCAACTGTCGCTGGCTGATGGCCTCTATCTCGACGCGAAACTCGCGCTCGAAGCGCCTGTCGCTTTGCCTGCCCTGCCCTCCGATGCTATTGTGCGCGAAGGGCTTGAAGAATTTATCTTGATTTTGGAAAACGAAAAAGAGGGAGCCGCGACTTTCGAGGCCGTGAAAGTGAAAACCCTCGGCACGACGAATGGCTTCGCCGCTTTTGAGCCTGAAACACCGCTGCCCGCCCACGCAAAAGTGGTGCGACGCGGTGCCTATTTCGTGTGGTCGCAAGGTAAAGTGGAAGAGTTCGCAGAGGAGGAGGGGCACTAATAGGCGTTTTTCGGCACGGAGATGCGGCATCTGCGTATGCTGCACCTCCGTGTTCGAGGCGCCTACACACTACGCCTCATCCAACTTTCTTTCCTCGTGGGGCGGCAAATCCAATTCGTGAATGATTTTTTCCCGCGTGGGCAACTGCGTGATGAACAAGCCAATGCCCGCCGCTGCCAAGGCGAGCAGCACATAATTCGCGGAGACGAAGAAGTAGCCGACCAAACAAATCAGCACTGCCGATTCCATGAGCGCGAAGCGCGCCACCTGTGCGGCGCGGTAGGCCGAGATTTTTTCTGAAAAAACCGTCAGGGAGCGGGCGGCCTCTACCCGTTTGGGAATCAGGAAGTACGCGGAGGCTTGCAAGGCGAGCCACGCCACGACGAGCGCCATGTCAAAGGGCTCTTGGTAAATGCCGGGCCGACCATTCGGAGGCACCAGAAACCATAAGATGACAAAAATGGCGATTTGGCCCACCAACAGGCCGAAAAAGAGAATCTTGAGCGATTGAAGAAAGCCGGGCTGGCTCTGATTGTTCGTCATGGTGCATTTATTCGCTTTTATGGATTTTCACCCAACCTGCCGACAAGAGGGAGGCGTTTCACATTAGACTTGTTGCGGTGAATGCCTTTGGCGAAGGGAAAGCCCTTTTTCCGACTGGCTTCGTTAAATTTTTCGCCGAATATGCCCGATTTCGACTGCAAAATTTGCCTTGCCAGTCGAAAAAATGACAATCCCCTTCACCCAAAGCCCTCCACCGCAACAAGTCTATTGTCGTAAGCAACATGGGGCATCCCGAATTTTGAAAAAAACAGATTTTGGCTCACTATTTTGCTAAAAATCAAGTCTTCTACAGCTATTCTCGGTTTGTAAGAGGTGTCATCTTTTGAGGAACAAAAAAGGTGACATCTCGACCTGTTTTTGAGAGGTCACCCCTCCATGCTTCCGGGATGACACCTCAGAACCCGACAAAGCGAGAATCACTGAGTCTTCTAACTGCCCCAGCGGGGCTGAATATGGGCAAAAACCTCCTTCATATTCCGCCCGCTGGGGCAAAAATTCGGGAGGACTCATGATATGCCGGAACAGCGTTACGGCGTACAAAAGCGACCATTTGAAATCCCCCCCCCCCGATAAGGACATTGATTTTGAGCAAAAATCGCGGCTGCAAGATATGCTTCGCGCCGTTAGGTTTGGGGCATGGCTGCAATCGCAATCTGCTAAAAGTCACGGACATCAATCATGTTCATCTAACAAATCCTAGCGAATCAAGGTATAAGTCAGTAGCGCAAACCACACGTTTGTCATGTTCTCCCTATTTTTCCCGCCACAAAATGCAAGCATCCATGAAAAAAGCAATCGTAGCTCTTGGTTTCATCATTTCTCATTCGTCATTTCTCACCAGCCAATCCGACCCCGGCCATGCCGCTGGCGCTACCGATGCCTGGCATATCGTCGCCGACAACATTGACCCGGCCAACTACTATGGCATCACCGTGGCCAACGGCATGATTGGCCTCGTGTCGTCGCCAGAGCCGATGCGCGTGAAAGACGTGGTGCTCAACGGCGCTTATGACAACTACGGGCGCGGGCGTGTCTCGAACATTCTAAAAGGGTTCAATTTTATGAACATGAACCTCGATGTGGACGGGCGAAGAGTGACCCGAAACGACATTTCTCAATACAAACAAGTGCTCAATATGCGTGGCGCGGCGCTGACGACAAGTTTCGATGTGGGCGACCGAGTTTCTGTGAACCATAAAGTTATGGCCCTGCGTCATCTTCCTTACTGCGCTCTTTCCATCGTGGAGATAACAGCCAAAAAAGACGTGACCATCACGCCCGCATCGGTCATCGAAGCGCCGGACATCTTGCAGGATGTGCGGAATTTTTACTCGGAGATTGACCGCCCGCACGTTTTGATTCCGCTTTTGACTTCGGTGGCAAAAAGCCCGAGCGGGAAATACACCGTAGCGGCCTCGACGAGTTTTATTTTTGAAGAAAAACACGGCTCCGAACCCGACTTGATTCACGAGGACTGGGACTACAACATGCACCTGCTGAAATTTTCCAAAAAACTGAAAGCAGGAGAGAAATACCGCTTTGCGGTGGTCGGCACGGTCATCTCCAGCGCCCATGTGCCCGACGCGCACAACGAGGCCGAACGCCTCACGATTTATGCCGCTTTGGAAAAAACCGACCGCCTGCAACGCCGCCATGTGGCCGAATGGGAAAAACTCTGGGCTTCCGACATCACCATCGAGGGCGACGTGACGGCCACCCGCGATGTGCATTCGGCGATGTATCACCTCTACTCCTTCGCCCGCGAAGGCACTGCCTTGAGCCTATCGCCGATGGGGCTTTCGGGCTTGGGCTACAACGGCCACGTTTTTTGGGACACAGAACTTTGGATGTACCCACCGTTGCTGCTCTTGCACCCCGAAATCGCCAAGTCGTTGCTCGAATTCCGATTCCAACTGCTCGAACAAGCCAAGCAAAACGCCTTTTCGCACGGCTACAAAGGCGCGATGTACCCCTGGGAAAGCACCACGACCGGCCAAGAGGAAACCCCCGTGTGGGCTTTGACGGGGCCGTTCCAACAGCACATCACGGGCTGTGTGGCGTGGGCGGCGTGGCAGTATTATCTGGTGACGAAAGACAAAACTTGGCTCCGCGAGCGCGGCTGGCCGCTCCTCCAAGCCTCCGCCGAATTTTGGGCCAGCCGCGTGGAGCGCAACGGCCCCGGCAGATACGACATCAACAACGTCATCGGGGCAAACGAGTGGGAGGAGAACATTGACAACAACGCATTCACCAATGGCATGGCCAAAACCGTGCTGGCCCATGCAACCGACGCGGCCAAAGAACTCGGCCTTTCGCCCGACCCCGACTGGCTCCAAGTGGCGGCGAATATCCCTATTCTGAAATTCCCCGACGGCACCACCCGCGAAAACGCAACCTACGACGGCGTGAATATCAAACAGGCCGATGTGAACCTGCTGGCCTATCCGCTCAAAGTCGTCACCGACCCAGCACAAATCAGAAAAGACCTCGACTACTACGAGCCGCGCATGGCACCCGATGGCCCGGCGATGGGCCATGCCATTCTTTCGGTGTTGGCCTCGCGGGCGGGCGACTCCAAGCGTGCCCACGCGCTCTGGGCGAAAAGCTACAAGCCCAACGAGGTGCCGCCATTTGGCGTGCTGGCTGAGACGGCGGGCGGCACGAACCCCTATTTTGCCACCGGAGCGGGTGGTTTTTTGCAAGCGACGCTCATGGGCTTTGGCGGTTTGGACATCACGCCGCAGGGTATCGTGCAGTTGAAAACCAAGCTCCCGCTGGGTTGGAAATCGCTGACGATGACGGGAATTGGGGTGGAGCGGAGGACGTTTACGGTAAAGTAACGCCGACCTTCTGGTTGGCGACCAACTATACCTTGATTTGCTAGGATTTGTCAGATGAACATGATTGATGTCCGTGATTTTGAACAGATTGCGCTTTTTAGCCATGCCCAAAACTTGGCGGCGCGAAGTATAAAAGTTGGCGTTACTTTCAAGTAACGGCGAGTTTATTTGCATCCTCACATCTCCATTCGCTGCGCCCCACTTCTGAGCGCCACCACTTTCCCTTTCCAATGAAAAGTGCCGTCCAGTCCTTCCGGCAGTTCGATTTCCGCGGACAGGCCCCCGGTCGAGGTTTTTTGCAAATTCACTTTGACAATTCCTTTTGGATGCGGCATCTGGCCTTTGACCAACTCCAACTCGCCCAAAAACGGCTCGATGCGCACCGTCTCAAAACCCGGCGAACCGGGATTGATGCCACAAACGGTCGAGAGAAATTCGTACACTGGCGAGGCGCTCCAAGCGTGACAGTCGGAGCGCACAGGTTCAGGGTTTTCGGCAAACGTCGTGAGACCGTTGTCGAGCATTTCGTACCAAGGGCCGAGCTGTCGGAGAAACTGGTCGCCCATGCCTGTTTTTTTCAAAGCCTGAAAAAGGTAAAATTTGAAATAGTAAGTCGCCTGTCGGATGCTCGTGTCGGCCATGATGCGGCGCAGCAAAGCGGGCTGTTCCGCTTCCGGCACGGCATCCGTCAGCACCGCCCAGATGTTGGCGTGTTGGCTGAACGCCTTTTTTTCAGGCGTGTCGGCAAGCAGTTGGCGGGTTTCGTCCCAACAAAGGTTTCGAGTTTCGAGCGCGATTCGGTTGGCGCGGCGCTCGTAAAAAGCGGCTTTTGAAGTCAATGCCTCGTCTTTTTCAAAATACTTGAACAACTCTGCGGCTTGTCGCAAGGTGTAGGCGTATTGCAGCGACAGGATGGACGAGCCGCCGTTTCGCGCCCCATCTGGCACGCCGCCGATGCGCTCGGTGTTGCTCCAAGGCCAGCTCCAGTCCACGAAATTCCACCATTCGAGTGGGCCGTTCATGGTGGTGTTTTTGTCCAATCGTTCGTCGTGCCAAGCCAGCACTTGCTCTATGCCGGGCAGGAGCGATTGGACGAAAACATCGTCGCGGCGGTGCATCCAGTAGTCATGCACCATGCTCACCCAAAACAGTGAAAACGTAGGGATTATCTGCATATCGCGGCAGGGATAGCGGCTTTGCGTGAGGCCGTCGGCGATGCGCGAATGGTCGTAATCCCGAATCGCTTTGCGCATCAGCCGAGCATCGCCACTGACGTAGAGCGAGATAAGTGCCTGAATGCGCGTGTCGCCCGTGTATTGCAACTGTTCGTAGTAGGGGCAGTCCACATAGGTCTCTTGGGCGCAGAGCCGGGCAGTGCGCCAGCCCACTTCCCAGACCTTGTTGGGTCGTTTGGGTATGCTGAAAAAAGTGGCTTTTTGCTCAAAAGGGTAGCCTGTGAAAACCCCGAAAAAATCCTCGATGCGAAGTGGTTCGCCTTGCGTCCGAATGTCCATCTGAACGTAGCGCCAAGTGCGGAACTCCAATGGGACGAACAGCCGGTTCGCGCCGCCATCGGCGATAAACACATCTCGTTTGCCCAGAATCGTCTTGCCTTCGATGTCGTTTCGATTGCCTTTTTCCCGTTTTTCATCAATCAAGGCCTCTGCGTAGGTCAGCGTCACGGCGGCGTTTTTTCCTTGGCTCACGACCAATTGCGGATAGGCGTTGGTCAAATGGCCTTGGTCGAGCAAAATCGTGGCACTGGTGTTGGCCGGAATCACGAGCGGTTGTTTCCCTTGCAAAAAAGCATCCGTAGCCGTCACGCCTTGCGCTCGCCGAACTTTTGCCAACCGCTCCGGGCGCTCTTCCATCGGGGGGATTTCTCGCGGCACAAGCATCCAGTTGCCATCGGAGCCAAGGCCGCGCGGTTTGGCCGGAAACCACAAAACCCGCGCAGGCAGCCATTGGCCATCGTCGAAATTCGGCTGCTCCCAACCCCAGGGGTACGTTGAGCCATCCACCCGTTCGCCATCGCCGACGACGATATAGGTGCGCATTTTCGCCATGTCAAGCGCTTCGGGCGCGTATGCGGGATTTTGCAGCACCCGCCAAGAGGTGTCGGTGTCCACCAGTGCCTCCGATTTGCCGTCGCCTTGCAGGATAAAACCAGTTTGAAAGCTCATTTGGGCGAAGGGCGCATTTTCCCCGCCGTTCCACACGACCGCCGCCAACACATTTTTGCCTTTTTGCAAAAACGGCGCGAGGTCGAGGCTCTCGAAATTCCAGTGCCAGATGTCGCTCCGCGCTGGCCCATGGCTCACGGATTTTCCGTTGACAAACAATCGGTAGCGATGGTCGGCGGAGACATGGACGAAGAAACGGGCGGGTTTTTCGGGCAAGTCGAATGTTTTTCGGAAATGAAAAACGCCGAATTGGGTGGCGGGAGCGGTCGGGTGAGCGAGCCAACGAGCTGGCCAATAGTTGCGCAACAATTCAGGATTGACAGGTGTATGCTGGGCATTGACGGATAGGGTCAAAAGGAGCAGCGTCGGACACAGCAATTTTGAAAACATCGGCGAAGTGGGCGATTTTTTGAAAAACCCGACCGCTAAAGTGAAAACTTTTGATGAGAAATGATGCCCCAACAATTCGTCAAGACTTATTCAGGGGGGAGCGGGATTCACAGATGAAATACGCGCACATTTTGCCTCTCTGCGAATGGACTTTTTCGTGTAGGTTTGCCAAAATTATCGAACAAAACAGACAAGCCATGATTCGTTTCATTCTCAAAATCGGCATGATGCTCGTGGCGGGCATCCTTATCTACAACTTTTTCTTTGGCACCAATGAAGAAAAAGAACAGTCGCGCAAGATTTTTGGGCAACTGAAAGACGTAGTCGTGTCCGTGAGTCATTTGGTCAAGTCGGAGAAGCAGAAGTATGACGCGGGCAAGTACGACACGGCTTTGGAAAAATTGGGCGGTGCCTATCAAGCCGTGCGCAAACAGGCCCAACATCTCGATGCCAACCTCCTGAAACGCCTTGACGAGTTGGAGCAGCGAAAGGCCTCGCTCAAGGCCGAGCTGGACAGCATCGAGCAGGGAGAAAGGGAACTCTCCGCCGCACCCGCTCCGAAAAAGGGCATACGCGCCGACCCTAAGGCCGAAAAAGCCAAGGCGGACAAGGAAGCCGACCAACAGCGACGCAAGGAAGCTCTCCAACGGGAGCTGGAACAGCTGTTCAAAGATTCCGAGACGCTGTTGCAACAAGCGCAAGAGCGAAAATAAGTTAGAATTGGTAAGAAATTTGCAGGTGTCAGGCCTTCGCCTTCAGGGGAGCGCCAACCGCCTGCTTGGTTTGTGAAAATGTCTTTAAATTGTCATTTTTGCAACTTTCAAGAGGCTAAATGCGACCTTCCCCGTCCCAACACGCTCTGAAAACTGTTATGCTAATCCTTCAAACGGAATTGACCTGACATGACTGAACTACTGTCGCAAATACTCGGCGCTGATTGGGATAACGCGCTGATTATCATACTGAACCTCATCATCATTGAAAGCCTCCTGTCTGTTGACAACGCCGCCGTGTTGGCCACGATGGTCATGGACCTGCCCCAGCACCAACGCGCCAAGGCATTGCGCTACGGCATCATCGGTGCATATGTTTTTCGTGGCTTGTGCCTCATTTTCGCGGCATGGCTCATACAAATATGGTGGCTCAAGCCATTGGGGGGGCTTTATTTGATATTTCTCGCCTACAATTATTTCCGCACGAAAGCCACTCCGCAGCATGATGACGACGTGCTGGTGAAAGAGGAAAAATGGTTTTACAAAATTTCCACAGGTCTTTTCGGCCAGTTTTGGGCGACTGTGATTGCGGTGGAAATCATGGACTTGGCGTTTTCGCTCGATAACGTATTCGCGGCAGTCGCTTTCACCAACAATATCTGGCTAATATGCATAGGCGTGTTCATCGGGATTCTCGCCATGCGTTTTGTGGCTCAATGGTTCGTGAAACTTTTGGAACGCTATCCGTTCCTTGAGGTGAGTGCCTTTATCGTCATTGGCATACTGGGTCTTAAATTGTTTTTGTCACTTCCGGGCCACTTCTTTGCCGGCCATTGGATGGTCAGGCTGCTCGAAGGCGAGATGTTCGACCTCTTCATCTCCATAGTGACGGCTGGGTTTTTTTTCGTGCCCATCATCACTTCACGGTTGTTTGGCTGGCCATCCAGCACCAAGTCGAAAAGCGACACCGCAAGCAACGGCATGGGTGTGGCCCCAAGCCCCATTGACCAGCTTGGGCCAGCAGCCACCAAAGATTTGGGGGAAGACGGCCCGCCGGATGAGCGCCAACGAGCCAATGTTCATTGGAAAAATGGCCCCCTGCTTCGTCCGACTTTTCGCGACAACTTGACTTTGCAAGACAGATACGCCTTATCCCCTCTGTATTATGAGCAAAAACCAAGATTGCGACAAAATCCTTCGCTAGAACCTCGAGCGTATCATCCCGGCCATCCTTCGCAAATCTTGCGGTCTTTCTTCTGAAAAATTGACCGATTTGCCCACTGGCTTTCCTAGCGGGTGGTGCGTCACGCTCGCTCAAATAGAACGTTGCACAGGTACATCACTCAATTGGAAATCCTCGCAACCCTGCGTAACTTGCAGCCTCAAACCATTCAACCAATAGAAGCCAACGACATCATCACCGATATTCTCAACCAACAAGGTGTCGAGAAGGGTATCGAAGCCAAAACCCGAATCATGGTTACCAAACTTCTCAAAAAGAACCTGCTTACCCTGTAAGAAATTGCCAAATTGGCGGAATTGACGGTTGATTACGTCATCAAAATTCAAAATGAGCTAACAGCACTAGAGAAGAAAGGCAAATAGCCAGATGGTACATTTCACTCGCCAGATACTCCCCAACGGTCTCCGCGTCCTTGTTCACGAGGACACTTCCACGCCACTTGTAGCCGTCAACGTCACTTACTATGTGGGGTCACGCGACGAGCAAGCCGACAAGACCGGCTTTGCCCACCTATTTGAGCACCTCATGTTTGCTGGTAGCAAAAATGTGCCTGATTTCGACGACCCGCTCCAGCGTGCGGGGGGCGAAAACAATGCCTACACGACCAACGATTATACGACTTTCTACGAAATAATGCCCGCCGAAAACCTGGAGACTGCCCTATGGCTCGAAAGTGACCGTATGCTGGCGCTCAATATCTCCAAAAAAGCTTTGGATGTGCAACGCAAGGTCGTGGTCGAGGAGTTTAAAGAAACCTGCCTCAACGAACCTTATGGCGATGCGTGGCACCACCTCTCCGAGCTCATGTATCGCGAACATCCGTATCGGTGGCCAGTCATTGGCCTCGTGCCGGAGCATGTGGAAAAAGCGGAGCTCGACGATGTCCGCTCATTTTTCAAACAATGGTACACGCCGAACAACGCCGTGCTGTCCATCGCTGGCAACGTGCGGGCGGGCGAGGCTTTCCAACTGGCCGAAAAATGGTTTGCGGCGATTCCGCCCGGCCCTGCCCCCCACCGCCAGTTGGTGCCCGAACCTCCGCAAGACATCCCACGCCGTCGAGAAGTACGTTCCTCCAACGTGCCCGTGCCAGCCGTTTTCCTTGCCTTTCGCACCCCTGCTCGACTTCACCCGGATTTTTATGCGGTTGATTTGCTGTCGGATGTATTGGCACAGGGGCAATCGTCGAGGCTATATCGCCGCCTTCTGAAAGAGCGCCAGTTGTTTTCTCAAATAGACGCATACATCACGGGCAACATTGACCCCGGCTTGATGGTCATCGAGGGTCGCCCATCGATGGGTGTGACACCTGATGAGGCGTTGGCCGCGATATGGCAAGAGTTGACACTGCTGAAGACACACCCCATCGAGCAGCGCGAGTTGGAAAAAATCCAACACCGTTTTGAAAGCACGGTTGTGTTTTCGGAAACGAGTGTGCTCAACAAAGCCCAAAACCTCGCTTTTTACGAAATCCTTGACCGAGCAGAGCTGATGAATGAAGAAGTTGACATTTACCTTGCCGTGACACCCGCTGATTTGCACCGCGTTGCCAATGACCTTTTTCAAGAACGCAACTCGGCCATTTTGACTTATCTGCCTGCTTTGACTGTTTAGGCCCTTTTTCAACCAGCACCCAACGAAAGCGCCCTGTAGCTCGTGATATTGAGAAAGTTGAACCAAACCGCTTTCTCGCATGAAATCATTGTCGTTTTTGGCTCTTTGCCTCCTTCCCTCACTCACCCTCCCGGCACAGTTGGCTCCCGAATTGAAGAACCTTGAAGGTATCTGGTATCAATCGGGGCGCACGGCCGCTTGCTACTCGATTTGGGCCTATTTGGGCGAAGACACGTTTGAGAACCAAACTTTTACCATACTGTGCGGCGATACGATTGAACAAAGCCGGGCCACTGTTGCAAGCTTTGAAGGCGCGATGTCCATGACACTTCGCACCGATTCTATCGGCAATAGTCCGGTACAAGTCTTTCGCCTTGCTCGTCTTAGCGGCGATGAGATTTTCTGGCAAAATGAAAATCCAGAAGGTACGCCGCAGCAGCTAGCTTGGATTTTTCATGGCAGCAGCTACGCTACTTTTAGCGCCGACGGATTGGAGGTGGATTTTCGCCGCAAGCGGCTACCCATGAAGATACTGCTCAGGGTTTCGGCAGGTGCCAATCTGAGCACGTTTGCGGGCAATCGTTCGCCCCATGAATTTCTCGCATTGCAAAATGTGGCCTTCACCGAAAGCTCCCATCAAAGATTGCCGGGGCAGGAAGTCGCTTTTTCAGCCGGATTGCTTTTTCGAGAAACACCGCTGCGTCTTTTTTTTGAATTATGGGTGGCCCGACGTCAAGTCGGTGTGCAAGCTCGTTTTGTCACCGAGCAGGGCGGCTACGCACGTCACGGGGTGTATGATTATTTCAACACCTCTTTTGCGCTTGTGCCCGAAGTGTTCCTCGATAAAAAACAGCGTTTGGCGTTGTCAACTGGTTTCTACTTCGACCTTGCGCAGCAAAGAAGCTATCGCGGTGACAGGGCCAGCCCCTCTTCCAACGCAACGTTTGCCGACCCTCGGCAGGACATTGACAGGGAGCGAGGTGTTTTGGCGGGTGTGTCGTATCGTATTTCTTTTCTGGAAAAATGGCAACCCACCATGTATGTGAGACATGCATTCGGGCTAAACGACACACGGGTGCGGGCGATTTCGCTTGGCTTGTCTTTTCAGTTGGGTAAAAAATAAATGACTTGCGTGTAGTAATGACGAAATAACTTGGGGATGGGCGGACTTTTTTAGTTTTGCGCTTCTTTTTGTCGCCGAAGCCTTGTGGAAGGCGAACGAAGGCAATAAAACACACGAAAACATGAACCTATCCTTCAAGACACTCAACAACATCGCAGGCTGGCTGGTATTTGGCATCGCAGCCATCGTATTGGGCATGGCAGCCGAACGCACAGGTAGCCTGTGGGACTGTGGCGAATTTATCTCTGGCGCATACAAACTTCAAGTGGTGCACCCCCCCGGCGCACCCGTATTTCTGATTGTGGGACGCTTGTTTACATGGGTTGCGGAAATCCTATCCAACAATCCAGCCGATATTGCTTTCGCCGTGAACCTGATGTCGGCGCTTTGCACGGCTGCAACGGCGATGTTTGTCTGTTGGAGCACGACCATCCTCGCGCGATTGGCCTTGGAAGGTCGGGGCCACGAGCCTGAGGGCAGCCATGCCATCGCGGTGGCGGGCGCGGGCTTGGTGGCGGGCCTCACCACCGCGTTCACCACTTCTATTTGGTTTTCGGCAGTGGAAGGCGAGGTGTATGCCATGTCCACATTTTTCACGGCCATGACGTTGTGGGCCACCTTGAAATGGTACAACTTGCCCGACACGGCAGAGTCGGACAAATGGCTGGTGTTCGCGTTTTACTCGACGGCGCTTTCCATCGGCGTGCACTTGCTGAGCTTGCTCACGTTCCCGGCACTGGCCATGTTTTATTATTTCAAAAAAGAAAAGAAACCCACGGTGTGGGGCACGCTTGTGTCAGCAGGCGTGGGTGTGGTGTTCATAGTGGCCATTCAAAAACTCATCATCGCAGGTATTCCGGCATTTTGGGCATTTTTCGACAAACTTTTGGTGAACAGCTTTGGCCTGCCGTTCTATTCGGGCATCATACCCGTGTTGCTGATATTTGGCGGAGCCATCTGGTTTGGTCTCAGGCAGGCAGAGAAAAGAGGCAACGGCCTGCTGCAACGCTTGGTGGTGGGGCTTGGCTTGGTGGTCATTGCGTATTTTTCATACGGCATGGTCATCATACGCGCCAACGCCAACCCTCCCATCAACATGAACGACCCTTCCGACCCCATGCGACTGCTGCCCTACCTCAACAGGGAGCAATATGGCGAACGCCCCCTCTTGCGCGGCCCGAACTTCGATGCGCGGCCCATCGGCATCAAGTCCCAAGAACGCTACGGGCGCGTCGGCAACCGCTACGAGGTGGTGGATGAAAAGGTGGACTACGAATTTCCCCCAGCCAGTCAGACCCTTTTCCCGCGCATGGGCGATTATTCACAAAACCGGCCCGCGCTCTATCGCCGATGGATTGACAAACCCACGGGCGAACCGACTTTTGCCGACAACATTGAGTTTTTCTGGAAATACCAGCTGGGCTGGATGTATGGACGGTATTTCATGTGGAATTTTGTTGGCCGCCAAAATGGCGAACAAGGCTTTTTCTCGTGGGACCCCAGCTCGGGCAACTGGCTATCGGGCATTGATTTCATTGATGAAATGCGCTTGGGCAATCAGAAGGAATTGCCCGATGCCCAGAAACACAACCAAGCAAGGAACAAGTATTACTTTATTCCGTTCCTGCTCGGCCTTTTAGGGCTTTTCTTCCACTACAAGCGCAGCCCGCGCGATTTTGCGGCCATCATGGCGCTGTTCATCATCACGGGCATTGGCATCATCGTCTATTCCAACCAGCCGCCCAACGAACCCCGCGAACGCGATTATGTGCTGGCTGGCTCCTTTTTTACCTATGCGATTTGGATTGGCTTGAGCGTGCTCGCGCTGTTTGAACTGCTCACCACCCGCCTGCGGCTCTCGGAAGCCCTCGGAAGCGTGGGGGCCACACTGTTGGCTTTGAGTGCCCCTTTGCTCATGGTGACGCAAAACTGGGACGACCACAGCCGCCACGAACACTTTGCCAGTCGTGACTACGCGAGCAACTTCCTCAATTCGTGCGACAAAAACGCCATCATCTTCACTTATGGCGACAACGATACCTACCCGCTTTGGTACTGCCAAGAAGTGGAAGGAATCCGAACCGATGTGCGCGTGGTGAACCTTTCGCTCATCGCGGTTGACTGGTACATCAATCAGCTGCGCCGAGCGGTGAACGACGCACCTGCCATCGAGATGAGCATTCCGCAGGAGCAAATTCGGGGCTACAAGAGGGTGCAAACGCCTTTCTATGCCCTCGGTGGCGAACGAGAGATGCTGTTGTCGGACGTGTTGAAGTATCTCGGCGAAGACCACAAATTGCCTACCCAAGGAGGACGCGATTTCGATACGCACCTGCCGACCCGACAATTCGTCCTTCCCGTCAACAAGGCAGAGATGATTGCCAACAACCTCATCTCGCCCAACGACACCACCATACTCGACACGATAAGGTTCAACTTGGGAGAAAAGGAATACCTTATCAAAGACGAGCTGGCGATTCTCGACATCATCAACTCTAACTTTTCCAAGCGCCCCATTTATTGGGCGGTGACCTGCCGCGAAGACAAGTTGCTCAACCTTCAGGACTTCATGCAACTGGAAGGCTTGTCGCTGCGCCTCGTGCCCAAATACACGCCCAGCGCCACCGATGCCTACGGCATCATCGGCAGCGGCGGGGTGGACACGGAGACCGCTTACAAAAACATCATGGAGAAATGGCGCTGGGGCAATTTTGACCAGAAGCGGTTGTTCGTGGACCGTTCCTATATGCCCAGCCTTCAGACCATGCGGGTCGTGTTCATTCGGGTGGCCCGCCAGTTGGTGCTGGAAGGCAAAAAAGACAAAGCCATTGCCTTGGTGGACAGGTATTTTGAGGTTTTCCCCGAATACAATTTCCCCTACGACCAATTCTCCGCGTTTTTGGCCGACGTGTATTTCCGCGCGGGCGACAACAAAAAGGCCAAGGCAAAAATTCGGGACATCGCCAAAACGATGGAGCAGAACCTGCGACACTACAACTCGCTCTCGCCCAACTTCCAGAAGGGCTACAAACAGGAAAACGACTTCGCGTTGGGCACCGCGCAAACCCTGATGCGCATGGCCGATGATTTGAAGGACGACGATTTGAAAAAGGAATTGGAGCGGATTTTTGTCCCATACATGCCCAATCGCCCACTCTTGCCAGGCACGGAAGGGATTCCGCAGTAGTGCCGCCTCGCGTGAGGGCGTTTTTTGCAAAAAAACGGGGGGCACCAATTCGGCTGTGGATGATATTCGAATCAACCACAGCCGAATTGGTGCCCCCCTTTCTTTTTTTGACTTGTGAGCCTGTCTCGCATATCTACGCTCATGCGGACAAATCGTGATGCAGCCTCAAATACGCAAAATATACCTTGATTCGCTAGGTTTTGTTAGATGAACATGATTGACGTTCTTGATTATGAACAGATTGCGATTGCAGCCATGCCCAAAACCTAACGGCGCGAAGTATAGCGTGACGCGCCTCAAAAACCTCCGCTCGACTGCAGGCGCAGGAAATGCTGCAAGCCCACTTCGTCAATCACCCCCACCAATTCGCCGCCGTCCACCACGCCCAAGATAGGAAGCCCCTGTTGCCGAAGATGATAGTAGATGGTCTGCAACGGCTCGTTGATGTGCACCAACTCTACCCTTTGAAGATAGTTGGCCACCTCTGAGGAAAAGTCGCGTCGTTTCATGGCGGCCACGATGGCTTCTTCTCGCAACGCGCCTACCAACTGGTCGTTCAAATCAAAGACGAGAAAATGGCGCTCCAATCCCTGCCGCACCAAATCAATGGGCGTTTGCATCCAGTCGGTCACGGTCAATCGGGTAAAATTGGGACGCATCAAATCGCGGGCGGTGTAGCGTTTGAGCAGCGCATCGAACCGCACCATCACGTTCTCCGAGCGGGCGCTCATAAACACAAAAAAACCAATCAGCCCAAGCGTGAAAGTACCCACCAGAAAACTCAACAGGATGAACGCGACCGCCACTGCCTGACCTATCCACGAGGCCCATTGGGTGGCGCGGACACGCCCCAGCCGAGCCGCCAACAAAGCACGCAACACACGGCCCCCATCCATCGGGAAAGCAGGCAACATATTGAAGAGCGCCAATCCAAGATTGATGGAAAGAAAAGCCGGGAGCGCGGTAAGCAATAAGCCCGGCTCAATGCCCGTCTCGGCCACAAGCTCCTCCAATTGCGAAGGCGTCTCCATGGAGAGCAGCATTTTGAAATCGCTAAACGAAATGTGTCCGATTATCAAATGCCAGAGGCGCTGAAAAAACAGCCCGATGGCACTGAAATAGTCATTGATGGATGCGAGGAAGGCCTCCCAATAAATGCCATCGAACAGCAGTAGCCCCACCCCAAAAAGTATCAGCGCAATCACCACATTGACCGCTGGCCCCGCAATGGCGACAAAAAACTCCTGAATGGGTTTTTCGGGCATCCGTTCCAAACGGGCAATGCCCCCTATGGGGGTCAGGATGATGTCTCGTGTCTCCACCCCGTAGCGGCGTGCGGTGAGCGAGTGTCCGTATTCGTGCAACAAGACGAAACCGAAAAGAGGCAGGATGATAGCCAGCACCCACAACATCCCGAACGAACCCATATTGTTGTCGTAGCCAATCCAAAATGCGTAGAGGAAAATGAGTGCAAACGACCAATGCAAGTACACCGGAATGCCCAACCAAGTAAATATCTTCAGAGAGCCGCGCATAAATCAATAAGCAGTAGTGAGCAGAAATTTATTGTTCGCTTTGGGTTTTTGTTTTTGAAGGCTTCGTCGCCAACACGATGTACTGATAGTCGAGCGCGTCCTTGTCAATTTTTTCGACGACAAAACCCGCCGTGATGAGCTCCTTTTCCACCTGCGAAAGCGCCACCTTGTATTCCTCCGGCGGACCGATGGGCAAGTTGTTCTTTTTAAAATCAATGATGAGCAATCTGGCACCGGGCGACATACCCTTCGATAGGGTCTTCAGGTACTGAACGCGCTGCTGAATATAGCCATAGGTGTTCACCAACACTACCGCATCGGCCTCTTCGGGCATCAGCAGCGGGTCGTCGGCCTTGGCCAGCCGGCTCTCGAAACGCTCGCGGTATTGGAGCGGCAGGCGCACGTTCACGCTGTCGAGAAAACGGATGAACCGTTGGTCAATGTCAATAGCAATCACCTTCTTGGCTTTAGGCACCAATCGGAATGTGAAATACCCGGTGCCGGCGCCAATGTCAGCCACTGTTTTGTCGCTCAGGTCGCCGAGCATCGCAATCACCAATTCCGGCTTTTGCCATATGCCCCGTTCTTTGCTTTCGTAATCGGCCACGAGGCTTTCAAAGTTGCCAGCGCCTGTTTTGGGCAAAGGCAAAGGTTCGGACGCGCGCGTGGCCGTGGGTTTTTCGCGGGTCAGCACAGGTGCGTCGGAAGTGTTTGGTGCGTCGTGGCGGCAAGCCACGAGTGCCAGCGCCAGTGTGAGAACTTGGAAGAATGGTGAAAGATGTTTCATGTTTTCTTTGCTTGTAGAACGACGCAAGGCCGGTTGTTGAGCGGCACTTGGGTTTGTAGAACAAGGCAAAAGTAGGGAAGTTCGGCGATTCGTCAGGTTGTGCCTATAGTCAACGCAAATCAGCCCCGTCCGCTTCACTTGGCCGGGCAAGCCCCTGCGTACAGGGTCTGACAAGGTGATTTTGAACGAACGGTGCTCGCAATCCTTTGAAAATCATGCAAATCAATCAAGGGAATCTTAAAATCCTCTTTAATCTGGGTATATCTTTGCCTTCTCAACTTGCAACAATTCGTTGAAATTCAATTTTCTAAACAAAATCAAACAAGCGCCTAACGGCCCCGAAGCCCGACAGGCGCTCACCATTTTTTTCGCTTGTCTGCTGATAGCGAGCATGATGCTTTCTCCATTTTTGCTCTCCATCAGCATGTGGGGATTGGTGGCGGTGGGGCTGTGGCAAAGTGCCGTCAGTTGCCGGGAGCAAGGCATCGTGCGCAATGCGCGGACTGTGGCGGCGTGGCGGCAGATACTGGTGTGGTCGTTCCGACGACTTTTCCAACGACCGCCACTTGCCCTCCTTTTGCTGCTCTTGGCGGCGCCAACGCTGAGTTGCTTTTGGTCAGCCGACTTGGCCTATTGGCTGAGGAGGGTGCAGACGCGCTTGCCTTTCCTTGTGCTGCCGTGGGTGTTTGCCAACCTGCCCCCGTTGAGCGGGCGCCAAATGCGCCTCGTGTTGTACGCGTTCGTTTGGATGTTGCTCCTTATCTGTCTCGGCATCGCCCTCCATTTTGCCCTCCATTTTCACGAAATCGTGGCTGGCATCGGGCGCGGCGACCCTATTCCCGTGCCTCGCAGTCACATTCGGTTCAGCCTGATTTTGGCGATAGGCATTGTGTCGGGGGCGTGGCTTTGGGCAGAGGGATTTTACTGGCGCAGCCCCCGCGAACGCTTGGCATTGGCAGCCACAACGGTGTTTTTGTTCCTCTTCATCCATGTGCTGTCTGTCAGGAGCGGCATTCTGGGGCTTTATGCGATGCTTCTTTTTGGGCTGGGCTGGTATGTGTGGCACACCCGGCGCTGGGTTGTGGGCGCATTGGCGTTGGGCATCGTGGTGGCCGCGCCGATAGTGGCCATGAAGACCCTGCCCAGCTTTCGGATGCGCGTCCACTACATGATATGGGATTGGCAGCAATACCGACAAAACACGGGTGGCGCCTACTCGGATGCCGAGCGCATCGTTTCGCTCCATACTGGCTGGCAGTTGTGGCGAGCAAACCCGGTGTTCGGAGTTGGCACGGGCGATTTGCCGACGGAAGTGCAGCGCGTGACGAAGGAACAATATCCTCAATACAGCAAAGAACCCAAATTGCCGCACAACCAATTTCTCTATATCTTGGCCGGGACAGGGGTATTTGGCTTGGCGCTGAGTCTCGTCGCTTTTTTTGCTCCCTTGGCAACCCCTCTGTACCGACGCTTTTTTTTGTTTTCAACCTTCCAAATCCTCGTCTTCAGCTCATTCATGGTGGAATATACCATCGAAACAGCAATTGGCGTGGCCTTTTATCTTTTTTTCACCCTCTGGTTCATGAAAATGGCGGAGGTCAACGAAAGTGCTTGAAACTCAGACGCACACAACCATTCAGCTAACGCAAGGTATGCAAGCAAAAAAATCCTACGGTCAGCACTTTCTTAAACACGATGCCATCGCAGCACGCATCGCCAATAGCCTCCAGCAGGCCACCCGCACGGGGCGTGTGTTGGAGGTCGGCCCTGGCATGGGCATGCTGACCAAACACCTACTGGCCCATTCGGAGTATGTGACTTTTGCGGTGGAGGCCGACCGCGACATGGTGGATTTTTTGCAAAAAAACTACCCGGCACTGGCGGAGCACCTTGTCGCGGCGGATTTTCTCGACGTTGACCTGAAGGCGCTCTTTGGGGACGATGAATTTTGCCTCATCGGGAATTTCCCCTACAACATTTCCTCCCAAATACTTTTCAAAATGCTGGATTGCCGCCACCAAATCCCCGAAATGGTCGGAATGTTCCAGAAAGAAGTGGCCGACCGTGTGGTATCGAAACCCGGCTCAAAGGTGTACGGCATCACGAGTGTGCTGATGCAGGCGTTCTACCGCACGGAGTATCTCTTCACGGTGGAGCGAGGCTCTTTCAACCCGCCTCCGAAGGTGCTGTCGGCGGTGATACGCCTCACCAGAAAAGAGCAGTTTGAATTGGGCTGCGACGAGCATTTGTTCAAAAACATCGTGAAAACGGTGTTCAATCAGCGCCGCAAAATGCTTCGCAACACGCTAAAACCCTTTTTTCAGCAGGAAAAACTGATGAATGATCCTTTTTTTGAAAAACGCCCGGAACAACTGGGTTGGGAGGAATATGTGCGATTGGCAAACGAGATTTCCAACAGCGATTCTTGAATAAAACAACACACATCGAACCGCTTTCTCCTCGGGCAGGCCTGCTTGCCCAGCCTGTTTTTTTCCAAAAAAAATTCATTTTTGAAAAAATCGTTTTTGCCGAGATGTGCGTCGGCGAAAACGCGCGCCACGACGTGGCGGTGCATCTGGGAAAAAAACTGTTTCGCTGCTCCTGCCTTTTTCAGCCCAAACCCTGCATCCACGCGCAGGCGCTCTATCTGCTTTTTGAACGGGAGGGTGAACAAGCCTTCGTGCCCACCGTCCAATTGCCCGAATGGGCAGGCACCTTGCTGGAGGGCGCGACTGCCACCCCGCTCAAAAACGCCGCCGCCGAAGTCTCGGCACACCAGCAGCAACGCCGATTGGAACGCCTCGAACGTGCCGCCAACGGCATGGACGACTTGGAGGCTTGGCTGCTCGACACGGCCCGACGCAGTCTGGCAACGGTGGTGTCAGAGCATCCGCAGTGGTATGAAGGCATCGCCGCACGCATGGCCGATGCTTCCATGACCGGCCTCAGCCGAACCCTGCGCCTGCTTGCTCAGGTGCCCGCGTCAGCGCCTGATTGGGCTGAACAGATGTCTGCAACCTTGGCGAGCTGCTACCTTGCCGTGCGTGCTTTCCGCAATCGGGCAACGATGCCTGAGGCATTGCTCCACGACCTGCAAAATTTCATCGGCATCCACCACAAAAAGGAAGAGGTGCTGGCCAATGGCGAGCGAGTGCACGACGTGTGGGTGGTGCTTGGCCAAGTGGAGGAACCGTTGGAGGAACAACTGATGGAGCGTCGCACTTGGCTGCTGGGAAGCACGACGAAGCGCCACGCCTTGTTGCTTGAGTTTGCGTTTGGCGGCGGTGGTTTTCCCGCTGGCCTTCAGCCGGGCAGCTTTGAGCAGGGCACACTTGCGTTCTACCCTTCTGCCTATCCGCTGCGTGTGTTGGCTGTTGGCGATTTCGTCCGATTGGAAAAAAAGATGGAAACGCTGGCTGGATTCGAGGATTTCGACGCTTTCATGCGGGTCTATGCCGCTGCATTGGCCGCGCAGCCGTGGCTACAGATTTTTCCGGCGGCCTTCAGCGCCGTTGTCGCTTTGAAGCAGGGCGATGCTTTTTTTATCGTTGACAATCGAGGGAAGTTGCTTCGCCTCCAAGTGAAGGGCAACGAGGGCTGGCGGTTGCTCGCGTTGAGCGGCGGGCAAGCTGTGGGGTTGTTTGGCGAATGGAACGGCGCCGCGTTGCGCCCGCTGTGCGCGGTAGCCGAAGGTCGATTCGTAAGGCTGGGCTTGGAGGGATTCAAAAAATGACTTGAACTCGAAAACGGGGTCTCCAATCTATACTTCGCGCCGTCAAGTTTTGGGCATGGCTAAAAGCGCAATCTGGTCAAAATCATGGATATCAATCGTGGTTATCTGACTGAGCCAAGCGAGTCAAGGTATATATAGGCTCATGCCCCTGCCCGACTGTCAGGTTTTCTTTGACAGTCGGGCAGGGGCATGAGCTACACATTCAATCGCTATCAGGCTTTTTCCAGCACTTTTGGCGCTGCATTGAGAATTTCCGCCTTGGCTTGGTCGGCGTATTTCTCAAAGTTTTTCACGAATTCTTCCGCCAATTGGTTGGCTTTCTTGTCGTATTCGCTTTTGCTTGCCCATGTGTTGCGCGGGTTGAGGATTTCGGATGGCACATTCGGGCAGGAGGTGGGCATCATCATGCCGAATATCTCGTGCTTTTCGTAGTGCACGCCGTCGAGGTATCCGTTCAGCGCGGCCGTTATCATGGCGCGGGTGTAGGCGAGTTTGATGCGGTTGCCCTCGCCATAAGCGCCGCCGCTCCAGCCGGTGTTGATGAGCCAGACCTTGGCTTTGCTCTTGCGCAATTTTTTACCCAAAAGGTCGGCGTACTTGGCGGGGTGGAGGGGCAGGAACGGGGCGCCAAAACAGGCGGAGAAGGTTGACTTGGGTTCTTTCACGCCCACCTCTGTGCCTGCCACGCGAGCCGTATAGCCACTGATGAAGTAGTACATGGCCTGTTCCGGCGTGAGGCGGGAGATGGGGGGGAGGATGCCATAAGCGTCGCAAGTGAGGAAGAAGATGTTTTTGGGGTCGCCTTCGGCACGGCTCGGGCTGACGGCATTCTCTATGTGGTGGATGGGGTAGGAGACGCGCGTGTTCTCCGTGATGGTTCGGTCGGCGTAGTCCACTTTGCGTGTTCCCTCGAAGAATTTGACATTTTCAAGGATTGCCCCATGGCGGATGGCGCGGTAGATATCGGGTTCTTTTTCTTCGGTGAGGTCAATTGTTTTGGCATAGCAGCCGCCCTCGAAGTTGAATACCTCGCCATCGGCCCAGGCGTGTTCGTCGTCGCCGATGAGTGGGCGATTGGGGTCGGCGCTGAGGGTTGTCTTGCCGGTGCCGGAGAGGCCGAAGAAGAGTGCTATGTCGCCATCAAGGCCAACGTTGGCGGAGCAGTGCATGGGCAGGGCGTTTTTGGCACGGGTGGGCAGCACAAAGTTGATGACCGAGAAAATGCCTTTTTTGATTTCGCCGGTGTAGCCTGTGCCACCGATGAGCAGGCGGCGTTTTTTCACGTTCACGATGGCGAAATTGTGTTTGCGGGTGCCGTCGCGTTCGGGGTGAGCCTTGAAGCCGGGTACGCAGAGCACCGTCCAGCGGGGGTCGAAAGTGGTGAGTTCCGAGCGTTCGGGGCGCAGGAACATATTGTTGGCGAATTGGTTGCTCCAGGGGTATTCCGTGATTACGCGGATGGGCAGGTGGTAGTCGGGATTGGCGCTTGCGTTGGCACGCACGTCGCGGACATATATTTCTTTCTTCTTGAGATAGTTGCAGCAGCGGCGCCAGAGCGCGTCGAACTTGCGGCTGTCGAAGGGTAGGTTGACTTTGCCCCAGTTTACCTTGTTGGCGGTGATGCTGTCTTTCACGATGAAGCGGTCGTCGGGCGAGCGACCGGTGAATTCGCCGGTATAGATGACAAGGGCACCGCTATCGGCCAGTTGGCCCATTCCCTTGCATATTGAGTGTTCGACGAGTTCTTCGGGGGAGAGATTCCAATAGGCGGCCTTGATGTTTTTGAGGCCGAGTTCTTCCAAGTTGGCTAATGGGTTTTTAAGTCCAAGTTCTTGCATAAAATGTTAGTTTTAAACTGGTTAGGCAATAAGGCCGACAACGCAGCCGCCATGGTTTGCGCCGTTGGTGTAGGGGAAGAGGGAAAGAGGTGGTGGTCGCAAACGGCAGGCAAAAGTAAGGCAGGCCGCTTTGATTCGGATGCGGCAAGCGGAATTTTAGATTTTTTCAAAACCGTCGTGTCAAAATTGGAGCGGCGACATATCGCCTGTGGCGAGCAGGCTGGCCCAAAAGGCTGGGTGCTGCCTTGATTCGTTTGTCGGGTTGGCCAAAAAAGCGAGCTTGGCCTGCTGCAACGCGAGGTCCTTTGCCAGTCCGTCTTTGATGTGGTGGAAAAAGGCATCCACCAACGCAGGCGAGGAGGCCCCGTGCAGTTCCCAGATGCTCATGAGGGTGGCTGGCACGCCTGCCGAGGTGAGGGCGCGGGTGATGCTATACACGCCTTCGCCCTTGTGCAGTTTTCCGTAGCCGGAGTAGCAGGCGTTGAGCACCGCGAGGTCAATGGGCAGGTAAGCGCGTTGTAGTTTGTTGGTGTATAGCACGTTATAGTCCGAGCTGTCTTTTTGTGGGTTGCCGAATATGAGGCGCGACAATTCGGGGTATTCCTCGTTGGCAAACCCGTGCATGGCAAAAAGCAGGATGCGGCATAGGGGCGCAATTTTGAAAAACTGTGTTTCGTTGGCCTCGTCCCCGACGAAGGCCTCGCCACCAAACCGCGCCTTCGCGGTTTTCACGAGTTCTTCCATGCCCGAGATGGTGTTGAGCAGGCTATCGGTCTGGGGGTCGCGTGTGCCCACCTTGTACGTCGGCGCAAAACCTACGCAAGGGGTTCGCTTTATTTGGCTATGTTCGTGTGTGTTGTGCTGCTGGCGCTCGAGCACTGTGGCCGAATAAGCGTAGCTGATGCTGTAATCTTTTATCAGATAGGGCAAGTTGGCCCAATCCGCTGTTGATTTTTTGAGGAGCAATATCTCAAAAGGCAAAAATGCCAACACATCGTCGGGTGCCACCACCAGCGACTTGACGTGCGGGCCAATGTGCGGCTCCATGGGTGCGACCAGCAATTGATACAAATCTGCGGCGGTGTTTTTGAGCCAACGATTGTGCTCGTCCGCCACTCTGCGATTGTTCTTGTATTTGAAATAGTTGGCCAAGCGAGCAATGAAGCCTTGCATGATGGAGTCGCGAAAGCCAAGCGGCAGCGCGGATTTTTCCCATTGGAGCGAGCCTTTGGCATCCACCAAAAAGATATAGGCCGTGCTGTCCGTGAGGAAATAATTGAGCAGGGCTTGGTCGGGTCGGAGGAGGGCGGCGGCTTGGGCGGCTTCGAGTGGTTTCACCTCTTTTAAGAGATTTTCATAGCCGGGTATCTCTTTGGCGAGGCGGCTGCGGAAGACCTCTTGTTGGTTTTTGAGTTGGCCCCATGCGTCGTTCAATCGTTGGAGTTTCGCTTCTTCTTCCTTGCTTATTTCTTTTTGGGCTGTTAGTTCGTCTATTTGGCGCTTGTGCCATTCGGTTTTGATGCGCAGCTCGTATTCAAGTTGGCGAATGCTGTCAGGCAATTGATACGACGTTCTTGCCACCCGCATCGTTTTCAAGAGTAGGTTGTTTCGGGTCAGTTCGCTCAAAAGAAAAGCCCGCTGGGCATAGTTGGGCGCATGGGTGTGCTCATAAAGCCCCCAAGCCAAATCCATCGCCACGTTCGTGCGGGGGCGACTGTTTTCGAGCGCGCGCAGGGAGGATGACTCGTACAGATGGCTTTCCAAAAGTTTTGTTTCCACCAATGGAACAAGCTCATAGCACTGAAGTGCTTCTTCTGGCTTGCCGAGCGCCATAAAGGCTTGGGCTTTGCCCAACTGAACTTTGTAAAGGATATTCTCCGCTTTGAGTTTGGGGCCATCATCGGACGATTTGCTTGCCACCGACTGAATGATTTCAAAGGCGGATTGAAAAGAGGCTATCGCTTCTTCATATCGCCCGCAATTGAGCAGGACGTTGCCTTTCTCTTTGTAAAAAAAAGCCAGCTGGCGTTTCGGCGTTGCACCATACCCATGAGCAACGGCGATAGCCTTATCGTACCAATTTATTGCACCCTCACAATTGTCTTTGCCATTGGCGATGAGCGCGTAATTTTCGCAAATACTATATTGGAATTGTGGTGTCTTTCTTTTCACATCTCTGTCAGAAGAAACCGCAATTTGCGATTCTGCCTCTTTATTCATCTCAGATGCTTCATCGTGCTTTCCTTTTTTCTCCAAGCATTCTGCTAAGGTCAATTTCACAAACACCAGGTCTTCTTCCGACATTCCTTGACGTCCCAAGCCCTCGCGCAACAATTGTTCTGCTTTGTCAAGGCTGTCAATACCCATGTAAAACCCCGCGACATCACTGTATTTGGCGACTTTCGGAGCATTGTGTGTGTGGCTATATTCCAAGCCTTCTTCAAAAAGTCTTTTTGCGCTGTCAAAGTCTTCCAAGCGGACAAAGTTGTTCCCATGCTGGAAGAACAAAAAGCTGGCGATAGCATCCTCGCGTCCGTTGAGGTTGGATATGAATATGTCGTAGGCATTCATCAGAGCTGTTTTCCCCCTCACAAAGTCCTCGATGTATTCTTTGCAAATGAAAAACTCTTCCAAAAAAAGCCCGCATAGGCTCCGATAATCATAAAAACTCTTTGGTTGGCGCCATGCCCTCACTTGCGCCGAGCAGGAATCCAATACTTCCAGCGCTTTGTATGGCTCCTTGTCTTTCAGGCAGATTATTCTGGCCATCTGTGTTTGTGATTGAATCCAAAAAGCCAACAAACCTGTTTGCATGGATTCTTTTTCTATCACTCTTAAAGTATCGAGAGCACGGTCGTAATTTTCGCTGTTTCTTAATTCCGTGTAGATTTTAAAGAGTTGCGCTATCCGCAATGAATCTTGGTTCTGCCCAATCATTTGATTGGGCAGAACCAAGGCAAGCAAGAAAAAAATGACTCGGAAAAGCATAACACGAAGGGGGCTTTTGCTGAGAAGGGCTAAAAAACGCCAGATAACTTCTATCCGATTAACAAACTCAAATGGGCGTATTTTATGCTTAGTGGGATGTTTTAATTGATGTTTCAGGAATGAAAACAGCCCACAAGCCCCTTGACCACACCCCGTCGTCGTCGAAAGTTTGGCCCCATTATCTTCTTCTGTATAGGAGCCACAACACCCATATCAGGAGCAACAGGATGATGATGGAAAGTGCCAAGATGATGTATATGGCGCAGCAGCAGTTGTCTTTGGCAATTGCCTCGCCACAGTTGTAGCCAGTGAGAGGATTCACCGTTCTGCCAGTTAGCGCGTAGTTTTTCCGACAGTCTTGAACCCCCGTCTCCTTAAAGGTCACGCATAGCTCCAACCCTTTGCCTTCAGCCAATTTTTGCACGCCGGCCCAATTGGTTTCCACGGTGAAATACTTGTTGACACAGGTTTCAACTTGCTCCTTCAGACCACTATTTTCAGGAAGAGGCACGCCATCCAAAAACTCATCCCACCGATACGACCAAACATCCCCGACAGCACTTATAGAGGCAGGGGGAAGGGAAACCAGCTTGTCCGTGTTGTCAAACACAGGTTTGCTTATGAATCCCGTATGGTCAATAATGTCAACCCTGAACGAATCCGTGTGCATATATCCTTCATTGCAAACTTCCATTTTGATGCGCACTTTGTAGCGATTGTTGCCAAGCGGGCATATCTGCTCAATGGTCAATCCGTTAGGGTCAATGGCAGCCACCATGGATACATCGGTGGAAGAAATCCCCCTGATGAACTTGCCGCCTCCAAACGATAGATTGTTTGTGCCGAAATAGGATTGCACATCGCTGGCCAGTTGTGCGGCCACGGATGATGGCATACTGCCATCTTGTGCCATGTTGCTCCCTCCTATAGCCAACGACAAGTAGTGCCCAATCGGAAGAGTAGTGTCGCCAGTTGTCACCCATGTAGGGTCCCACATGGTTCTCAACGCGGGAAATATGCGAAACTCGTCAAACGTATTTTGTGCCACCGACCTAAATGCGGCCCTTTTGCCAGTGAAGTCATATTTATCCTTGCCTCCTGCAAAAGCACTCACAGGCACGGGAACGACGATGAAGTTATTGAAACGCCGAGCAAGGAACGACCTTAAGCCACTGTCAATGTGAGTTGGAAGACTGCTGATAGGATACTCCACAAAGCTCAGCCCTGAGGGATAGTAGTTGGGCAAATGGACAAAATGCAGCGAATCGTGGATGCTTCTTGCCCCATAGCTGCCAGACGGGTTTTTCACGCTATTGTAGAAGAAATAAACAGTATCAATCCTGTAATCCTCGCTTCGCCCCGACACGGCAAAAACCGTTGGGTAGTGTGGGCGATTGCGCTCGTGATTGAAAATGTCCATGCTGACAGCGTTGAAAATTCTTCGATGAAAGCTGTCCGCACTGGTCGGCGGCAAGGTTGGCGATGGCAAATCAAATGACCTGAACAAATCTGGTGGCGGGTCGGTATTGCTTTTCTTCTCCACCAATATCACGCCCGGGCCGATGGAGCCAGATTCGGAGCGATACCGATACCCCAGATTGTAAGTACTCACATCGCCCAAAGAATCGCTATCGGGAAAGTAGCGCATATTGCCGTCGCCCAACATCCAAAAGGCCTTGTATCGAGCGCCGGGGTTGATGTTCAAGGTGCCTGCTGTGCCAATGACATCGTAGAGTAGATAGTTGCTGGGCACCAACGGAACGCCCGTGGAAGATGCGCAGCTCGTGATGTCGAAATTGACACTCACGCAAGGCTGCGCAGCCAAGCCAAACAATAATAGGAAGAAAAAAAGGATGGTGGCAAAAAATCTGCGAATAGCTTTCATTTCAAAAATTTTTTTTGGTGAATAAATGTGCCGAGCGGCAAAAATGTGAACAATTTGAAATCAGGTGCGAAAAAAACGTTGTTCCCGCCGATTTTTTGTCATTACCTGTTAACATTTTTTTTCGAGGCCACATTAACCGACAAACAACATCCTACTTTTGCCCCCATTGCAACCGCCTCGGTAATCAAAACCGGTTGACAATCAACAAGCATGGATGTATCTCGAGATAGCACTGGCGATGAGGGCTTCCGTCGCCGGGTCGAGCAGATGTTGGAGCAGGAGTATGCCTCTTGCCGGAAAAAGTTCATTGGCTGGGCCGCCGGATGGGTGAAAACCAACACGGGCAAACGCCTCGACGAGCACGAACTCGTGGACTTGTACCACGATGTCATTCACATCATGCTGCGCAAAATCGCACTTGGCACCATGACTGAGCTAACCGTGGCACCCTCGACTTACTTAATCGCCATCGGGAAGTTTTACATCCCTGCCTGGATACGTCGGCGCAACCGCACCGATTTACCCGGCGACGAGCAACTTCCCCGCAACGAAGGCACCGAACTCAGCCCTGAGGACAAAACAATGCTCGCCGAATTGTGGGAAGAGATAGACGAACTCGACGAACCGGGCCGAACGATTCTCTATCTGACGTTCAAACTCGGCTTGAGCAGCAAGGAAATCGCCGAACTTATGGGGTATGCCAGCGAAGATGTGGTGCGCCAACTTCGCTACCGCGCCATGAAAGAACTGCGATTCTGGCACCAAGTCAATCAAATGAAACAACCATGCCGCACCCTTGTCGTGCTGTCAAAAAAACATCGCCTGAGCGACGAAAAAATAGCCCAAAAAATGAACCTCCCAAACGCCGAAGAAGCCCGGCGCCTTCGAGAGGAATGTATGAAAAACATAAAAAAGTAGCCCTTTTAATCCAACCTTACAATGCTTACTAACGTACTAAAAAACACCGCAAACCCACATTCGCTTCAACTCCGACCGACTTAACCCGCGTTCGGTTGGAACAAAACGCTGTATCATGGAAAATAGATACGAACACTTGTTGGAGGCGTATTTCGCCAATACGCTCAACGAAGCAGAAAAACAAGAAATAAAAATACTGCTCGCCACCGATACCGAATTTGCCGCCGAGTTCGCTTGGCAACAATCACTGGCGCGGAGCATACGCACACAAACCGAAAAAGACCCCTTCGACCAAAAACTCAAAGAACTGGAGCGCCGATTTCGATTCAAAAGACTGATTCTGCAAATCACTGCCATCGCCGCATCCATTGCCCTCATCATCTTCGCCTACCTGTCCATCCCCCCCGTCGCAGAGCCAAACAAAGAACAGGTTTTGCAAAATCAGCAAGAAAGGATGGGAAAAGCCGAAGAGCCGTCCATCCAGCCTGCCCCTAACACAACGACTGCCCCTGACGCAAACCAAGCGCAAGAGCAGGCCGAAAAAGAACGGCAGCAGGCAGAGCGGATGATGCAACAACAACGCAGGCAACAACTCGAAAATGCTCGACAAGACTCCCTGCTTCGGCAAAAAATGGTGGCCAATTTTGAATACTTCGGCAATGAATCGGAGTACAACACCGCTGGCAGCGCATCGGACAGCAAGCAATTGGCGCTCATTGCCTTTGCCATTTACAATGACATACTCAAAGGAGAGGACAAACACAAGGAAGCCGTAGCGGCCTTCAAAAAACTAGTGGCAGTCTCCCCCGACAACTCTGAATTCCAATTCTACTATGGCATAGCGCTGCTCGGCAACAAACAATACAAAGAGGCCATTGAACCATTCGACAAGGTATCAAGAGATGATAACACCAATGAAAACTATCAGACAAACGCCTTTTACTACCTCGGCATGGCTCATGCCGGCACCGGCAACTACTCAAAGGCACGCGCCGCTTTTCAGAAGTATCTTGACATGGGGGGCGCAAACAAGCGTTTCGGCAAAAAGGCGAGCGCGATGATAGAGCAGTTGCCCGATAAATAGCCTACAATGGCCGAACGATTCGGTTGCTGACGATTATAGTTAACGCAAATCAGCCCCGTCCGCCTCCTCACTTGCCGGGCAAGCCCCTGAGTACAGGGTCTGACAAGGTGGCTTTGAACGAACGGCGCTCGCAATCCTTTGAAAATCATACAAATCAATCAAGGAAGTCCCCGTCCTGCCAACGGGCAGGTTCAAATCCTCTTTAATCCGGGTATAAAGCCGAGTGGAGGATTCGATTGAACCCCGCATTCGATAGTTGACCGTCGTAGAAAAAACAATCCTCCGCTGGCACAGGCTGGCGGAGGATTGTTCTTTTGTGTATGCCATAAGACGTAAAAACCACACGCAGCAAAAAACTATCGCGGAATGCCATTGCGCACGCCCTCTCGGAAAACCATTCCGGGTTCCCGTTGCGACAATTGCTATTCGCGCCAACAAAAAAAGCCTTCCCGAGGGGTATCGGAAAGGCTTGAGTCACAAATGGCATGGGATGTTTTCAAAGGTCGCGCGTCGTACTCGCCGAGGAAGCCAAACTGAGGCAATTCCGACTTCCCGGCGAGCATCAACGTTCGAGGTGTGTTCCCAAATGATAAGAAGGAGTGTTTCGCATTTGGTCAGGGCCTTAGCCGTCTTTGTGGAGTTACACAGGGTGAACTACCAATCGCGGGTCTATTAGCCGCTAACGTTTCATTCCTTTTTCGTGAGGTTACTAAGCATTTATGTCTCAAGCCGCGACTTCGTGAACAACCCATTTCGTTTTTTTTACGAAAAAAATAAAAAAGGCCGCGAGGGAATGTTCCCAATGCGGCCTTTTTTGTTGAAAATCAAGGCTTTGAAACAAATTTTTACAGCTCAAAGTTCGGCGAAAGTTCCTCGATGTTTTTTTCGTAAAAACGATTGATGTATTGTGTCACCTCCTCTGGGTCGTCGGTGATGAGGAAGAGGTCGAGGTCTTCGGCGTTGATGTTGTGGTGGCGTTCGAGCATCACCTCCACCATCCAGTTTCTCAGCCCTTCCCAAAATTCCTTGCCGACGAGCACAATCGGCACCGGCGATATTTTTTTTGTTTGCACAAGCGTCAGCACCTCGAAGAGCTCGTCCAAGGTGCCAAACCCGCCGGGCATCACCACGAACCCCTGCGCGTATTTGACAAACATCACCTTGCGCACAAAGAAGTAGCGGTGCTTGAGGTTTTTGTCCGGTGCGATAAAAGTGTTGTGGTTTTGCTCGAACGGCAGGTCAATGTTCAGCCCGACGGAGGGGCCGCCTTTCATCCACGCCCCTTTGTTGCCAGCCTCCATGATGCCCGGGCCGCCGCCAGTGATAATGCCATAGCCCTCCTCTGTCAGGCGAGCGGCCACTCTCACCGCCAGTTCGTAATAAGGCGTGCCGGGTTTGGTGCGTGCCGAGCCAAATATCGAGATGCAGGGGCCGATTTTGTTGAGCGTTTCGAAGCCGTCCACAAACTCGGCCATGACTTTGAACATCGTCCAAGCGTTTTCGCCGCGCAGGCTTTTCCATTCTTTCATGACGCGGGCAGGGGGTTGGCCGTTTTCCGGCGTTTTCAAGGCAGCGCCATTCGCTTCTTTTTCGTGATTATCCATAATGCACAGTATTAAAAGGTGAGGATAAAAAAGCCTTCCCGAACGAGTCGGAAAGGCTCTTTCAAATTTGTTTGCGCAAAGTTTTGTTCAAAAAACCGAAAAAATCAACCATTTGCCCGAAAAAACTTGACCCATGCCCCCAACTGACCCACCAGTTTATTTTTTGGCAACTACCGGGGCAGGGGCAGCGCCCCGGAATGTGTTTCGGGGGCGCTGCCCCTGTCTTGGTGTTCGCCTTTTTTGACAGGATTGATATGATTTACAAGCCATTGAAAATGAAACCCCAATCCTGTCAAAAACTTTCTTCCGACAAAACCTGTCAGTCGTTTGGAAGCATTAACCCGCCACAAACACGATTTTTGCCTCCAAAAAACGCAATGCGCCGCTTTGGACTTATTGGCTACCCGCTCGGACATTCTTTTTCAAAAAAATACTTCACGGAAAAATTCGCCCGCGAAGGCATCACGGATGCCACCTACGACCTGTTCCCGTTGGAGCATATCGCCGACCTGCCCGAGCTGTTGCATCAATATCCCGACCTGCGTGGCCTCAACGTGACCATCCCGCACAAAGAAACCGTCGTTCCTTTGCTCGATGAACTGGACGAAAGCGCTCGAGCGGTCGGCGCGGTGAACTGTGTCAAAATCGAGCCTCGGCGTTGCAAGGGCTTCAATACCGATGCAGTTGGCTTTGAGGCTTCCCTGCTAAGCGGGCCCGGCGCTCGATTTGTGGCGCGGGCAATGATGGTGGGCGGCAAGGAGGCGCAAGCGTTGATTCTGGGGACAGGCGGAGCGGCAAAAGCCGTCGCCCACGTCTTGAAAAAACTCGGCATCGCCTACAAATTCGCATCGCGCAGCCCCGTCAGCGACGACCAAATCTCCTACGAAACCCTCTGCCTTCCGCCTTCCACCTTCCGCTCTCTACCCCCTCTCATCATCAACGCCACCCCGCTCGGAATGGCCCCCAACGTGGATGCTTGCCCCGATTTGCCGTATGAGCGACTGACACCCGAACATTTCGTGTACGACCTGATATACAATCCTGCCGAAACGCTACTTTTGCAGCGAGCCAAAGCGCAAGGCTGTTCCGTCCAAAACGGTCTGGAAATGTTGCACTTGCAGGCCGAGGCCGCTTGGAGTATTTGGAGCCGTTGAGATTGTTGGAACAGTTGTGGATTACATCTTGCCAACGAGCTTAACCGATTCAGGGCCATCAGCCAATTCAACCATTTTATGCCCACAGTTGATTTTTCGAATACCGAAATTGCCTTCTCCCACCTCACCAACCGCGAGCTGAAAAAAACGGCTTGGTTGTTCCGCATGATGAGCAAACCCTGGCTCGTGAAACACGGCTCCAAACTCGCGCTTTGGGCCGTGACCAATCGCTTGCCTTTCGCGGAAACCATCGTGAAAAACACGGTATTTCAGCAGTTCGTGGGGGGCACCACGCTGCTTGGCTGTCAGCCCAACATTGACCGTTTGGCAGCGCACAACACGTTGACCATATTGGACTACGGCGCGGAAGCGAAAGAAACGGAGCTCGACTTCAACCATACCATGAACGAGAACATCCGCGCCATTGACTTTGCCAGTCGCTCCAAACACATCCCGGTGGTGAGTACCAAAGTGACGGGACTGGCGCGATTCCACTTGCTTGAAAAAGTACAGCATCGGCCCACCCTCACCCGCGAGGAGCTGAGCGAATATCGCAACGTGCTCAAGCGCCTCGATGCCGTGTGCTACCAAGCCTCGCTCAAAGGCGTGGCCGTCTATATTGACGCGGAGGAAAGCTGGATTCAGGACACGATAGACCACCTCGTGTGGCTGATGATGAAACGATACAACAAGAAGCGCGTGGTCGTGTACAACACCTTCCAGATGTACCGCAAAGACCGCCTGCAATTTCTCATCGAAAGCTACGACCGCGCCCAAAAGGCCGGCTTCATGCTCGGCGCAAAACTCGTGCGCGGCGCATACATGGAAAAAGAAGCATTTTACGCCGCCGCCTACGGCTACGAAAATCCCATCAACCCCGACAAAGAAGCCACCGACGACCACTACAACACCGCGCTGCGATTCTGCCTCGACCACTTGGACACCATGGCTTTTTGCAATGCCAGCCACAACGCCAACAGCGCCCTGCTTCAAGTGGAACTCATGGATAAAAAACGCATCCCGCACGACCACCCAAACATCATGTTCAGCCAACTATTTGGCATGAGCGACAACCTGACCTTCAATCTCGCCGCCGCCGGATTCAGGGTGGCCAAATACCTCCCTTACGGTCAGGTACGCGAGGTCATCCCTTATCTCATCCGAAGGGCGCAAGAAAACACCTCCGTCACCGGCGATGCGGGCCGCGAGTTGGCACTTGTGCAGCAAGAGGTGAAAAGAAGGGGCTTGTGACGACACCCAAAAGGCACTTACCTTGTGCCCATGAAATCCGGCATCAAACTCCTCTACGTCGAAGACGAGCCGTTTTTGGGCAAAATCGTCAAAGAAAGCCTCGAAAGTCGCGGCTTTGAAGTGGTGATGGTAGCCGATGGCGCCAAAGTGCTCACCGCTTTGGGGCAGTTCCAGCCAGATATTTGTGTGCTCGACGTGATGTTGCCCAACCGCGACGGTTTCTCGCTGGCAGCAGAAATGCGCCGCACTCGCCCCGCCCTGCCCATCGTGTTCGTCACTGCCAAAACCCAAACCGAGGATGTGCTGCAAGGCTTCGCCGCCGGCGGCAACGACTACCTGCGCAAACCATTCAGCATGGAGGAACTCATCGTCCGGCTCCACAATTTGCTCGCGCTCACCCACGGGCGCCCCACCCACACCGACCCAAACGAGGCGAGCAAAATAGGCCAATACGAGTTCTTGCCCCTCAAATACGAACTGCGCAAAGGCGACCATATCCGCAAACTCAGCGCCCGAGAAGCCGACTTGCTCAAAATGCTGGTGGAACACCGCAACTTCACCGTTGCCCGCAAAGACATTCTCTTGCGGCTGTGGGGCGACGACAATTTCTTCAACTCGCGCAACCTTGACGTGTATATCACCAAACTCCGCGACTTTCTGCGCGACGACCCTTCCATCGAAATCATCACCATCAAAGGTGTGGGGTATCATTTTGTGGCGGGGTGAAAGAGCGGGAGGCTCGTAGGCAGCGTTTTTGCCCATACCGCTGGACATTGTTTTTGTGCTGCAAAGACACAAAGGCACAAAATTCGGCTAATCAACGCGTATTTTGCTTTGCGTCTTTGTGACTTCGTGGCAAATTTGAAATGTCCAGTAGTGTGGTCACTGCCTCTGGTAGCCTTCAGATGCTGTGTTTGTTGGGTCGCCACGAAATCCCCCCCCCCACCCTGCCATTTCTGGCGCAAACTCAACCAACGGCGGCGTTTCAAGATTTTCCGGCACCGATTGGCAAGCAAGCGGCGGCAGGTGGGCCATGCCGCCATTCTCCCCAATGTTAAGTTTTTTCGCGCCCCCTTGCTTCTCTCCGTCGGCTTGCCGACATTTGCAAGGGTGTTGCGTCTTCGAAAGTGCGCACGGGCGCGATGCCGGGCAGGCCTGCTCTCCTACCTTTAATCTTTTTCCTTACTGTGGCATTGGTTCTTGTGAAAAGTTGCCCAGTCGCGGACGCGACTGGGCATGGTTCTCATTGTTCATCAAAAACTTTCTTCGACATGAAAAAGACAGTAAAAATCGCCTGTTTGACAAACGTACTGCCCGCCGGCATAGACTCCAATTGTGAAAATCCTGTACCTTGTGTCGCGGGGGGGGCATAGCCCCGTCAGCCGCCAGAAGCCCAGATGGATGCCTCTCTTCACATCTTATGTATCAATTCTATTGATGCATTTGCTTTTTGGCATCGTTCCTCACAGCACTTTGCTTGCACAAACCACCGAGCCAGATATTAGTCGCTTTACCCATTGCGTTCCACCTCGCCCTCCTCAGGCACCGCTTGAGGAGCAGACATTATGTCAACAGTACCCCAACCTCAACCCGACTACCGCCTACAAGGTGATTGGGGCCGACCAGTCCAGCATTTCTTATTCCTCGAACGAGAAAGACCCGTCATCACCGCTCGGTTGGTCTGGCAAAACAATGGTGATAAATGGAACGCTGTATATTGACGAATTGACCTTGTTTATTGATTGTACCATCAAAATGGGGCCGGGAGCGCGAATGATTGTGCAAGGCAATCAGTCAATAGAGGTGTTTTTTTCGCGTATTTTTGCTTGCGACCAAATGTGGGAGGGGATACGCTTGGAGCAAAACAGCAACGGGAGCTTCTGGTACTGCCATATTCAGGATGCCAACAACGCCATACACACCACAAGAAACGCTCCCATAGCGGCAGTGCACAACCGCTTCAATCGAAACAACGTTGGCATTCGGTCAGCGTTCGCGGCACCGGGAGGGACGGCGCTGCCCACGAGCCTTGTCACCACTTTTTTCTTTGGCAACGAGTTTACCATGAGCTCTTCCATGAACAATCCATACCCCGGTCAAAGTTTGGCGATTAACTGGCCAACCGGGATTTTATTGAGGAACTCCTCTGCCAGCATACCCGGGTTGGCTGGCGCCCCCAACCGCTTTTCCAGATTGGGTTATGGTATCCATATATTTGGCTCCTCCCTTGTCACCATTGGGAACGCGCAATTCACGGGCCAAGACGTTGCCGGGATATGGTCAAACCGCTGCTTCCTGAACATCAATGCAGCCAATCCTTGTCATTTCAAGGACAACTATGTGGCTGGCATTTGGACCAAGGCGGGCAATACCAATATTTCTGGCTGTACCTTCGGTGCCGACGAGTACCAACTCTACGGAATCATAACCGAGCGAAGCGGCAGCACTCTCTTCCAAAACAATTTCGTGTTGGATAAGACGCACATTGCAGCCGTCTATTGCGAAAGAGGCAGCCACGACATCCATGTTGTCAACAATACCATTGACATTACATCCTTAGCCAATGGCATAATGGTGGAAACGCCCACGGGAGTCAGTGCGCAAGGGGTCTGTTCCGTTGATGACAACAAGATAACAATCAACGAAAACGGCCAAGCCGACAACATCGGTATCCACGTCATCGGCGGCACGGGCGACAACTTCCAAATCACCTACAACACCCTCGACATAAGGCCGCAAGGCGGGATGTTCTACAACATCAGGGGCATCCTCTTTGAGCAATGCACCGGCTTGGACCATCTGGTGTCGGGCAACACCATCTTCAACGCGCTCGACGACAAATCCGCCGCGGCGGCCATTTATATTCGCGGTGTGCAAAACGGCGTGTATTGCCTCAACACCACCGACGACTCCTTCGACGGCATGGTCTTTTTTGGCAACAACTTTCCAGCGGATGTAGAGCGCAATTACTTCGACCACCACAACTACAGCCTCGTCGTGGATGGCAATGCCTTCTCTCCGGCGGTAATCGGCCAACAGGTGCGCAAAGCCAATGCGTGGAACCCCGAAGGGTACAAGGTATTAGCGGCGGTTTGCACGGGGGATGCAGAGCTTTCCCAATTCTTCATCCATAGCCCAAACGTGCTTTACTTTCCGCCACCGCCTTTTGTGTCTCCCCCTACAAATTGGTTTATTGATTTCTTTGGCGACCCCAACCCATTCAACACCTGTGTACGAAGGCCCGAAGCATCAGGCGATTTTGAGATACAAATCGCTGAAGGCACTTATTTTGCTTCAAGCACATCTCCTTTGGTGCAATGGGAACTGAAGCGCAACCTTTATTACAAGATGTTGCGCAACTCCAACTACGGGCAAGAGAACCCAGCCTTCGCAGCCTTCTTCTCCGCCAATGCCAGCACCAGCGCGGGCAAATTCGCCAAAGTGGAGCGCGACCTTTATCTGGCCGGAACGATGTCGGCCTCGCTGCTCGAGGACTTGGCGGAAATAGCAACCCAACGCGACAGCTTGTTGCTGCAATTGGCTCAATTGGAGGCTTCTCAACAGCCGCCGAGCGAGCCGGAGCCTGTGAACGTGACTTTCGCAAACGCGAAGCATGCGCTGTTGGACGATTTGAGCGAATTGGGCGAAGAAGAAGCGACACTGCTCGACCAGCATTTTGCCAACGTGGCCGCTCAATTGGCTACCATCCGCGCCTACAATCAGGCCATCCCGGTCACACACACTTTCGAGGCCAACCAAAAGGCCATCAACGAAATCGGCATCAAGATGGCGCTGGGCGAGCCGCTCTTGCAGAGCGATTTGACCACCTTGGAAAACATCGCCGAACAGCCGGATTCCACCGCAGGCACCACGCAATGGAGAGCCGCTTCGATGTTGCCGTGCAGAGTCGGAGTTTCGCCGAGAAGCAATGGCCATGATGAACGACCGAGTGTATTGGCGGAGATGGCACAAAAGGAAGCGTTCCAGCAGTTGTTTGTGGCTCCCAATCCTGTTAGCGACGAGGTAAATGTTCGCTTCCAGCAGCCGTTCACAGGAACGCTCACACTGCTGGATGCCTTCGGCAGGTCTGTGCGGGAAGTCGCCGTTAGTGAAACCTTGTTTGCTACAATTGTGTGCCAGGGTCTTCCCAATGGCATCTACTACTTGCAAGCGCAAGGAGACAAGCAAAAGCCTCGCATCGCTAAGTGTGTCATTGCAAATTGAACAGTATGTTTATCCCTCCCCCCCGACTGCGATATGCAGCCGGGGGCTTTTTTGTTCTGAATCAAAAGTTGCTTTATGAAAAAACTTTTTCTGGCCTTTTTACTCACTTTTAGCCTTACTCTGCACGCCCAAAAAGAAGACTATATCTGGTACTTGGGCTATCTTCCCAATGTACCCGAACAAAAATTCGGCGGCACTAAGATTGATTTTCACAAGTCGCCGCCGGAGGTTTCGTTTTTTAATGTCGCCTTAAGATTCTTGCCAGTCGGGATGATTAGTAGTTCATCTGGCATGGTTCAGTTTTACTCTGGAGGATGCTCTGTCGCAAATCGGGATAATGAATTGATGATAAATGGCAATGGAATAAATTCTGGTTCTTTTGCCGATGTTTATTGTCCAGTATCTGGTTACCCCTGTGGAAATTGCGTATTAGCTATGCCAGTACCGAGAGACACGTCGAAGTATTATTTGTTTCACAAGCGAGCTGACAACTCTACATTATCGAAAGATTTGTTGCTCACACAGATAGATATGAGTCTGGGCAGTGGTTTAGGCGCAGTGACATCTAAGAATGAAATCATCCTTCAAGACACATTCTCCGATTTTCTCACCGCCGTGCGGCATGGTAATGGGCGCGACTGGTGGGTGATGCTGCACAAAAACCGCAGCAACCGCAGCCTTTGCTACCTGCTCGACCCGGCAGGACTGCACGCTCCAATCGTGCAACACCTCGGCCCCATCTGGAATTATCAAGACTGGGCGGGGCAGTCGGTCTTTTCTCCCGACGGGAGCAGGTATGCCCGCGCCAACCCCAACAACGGCCTCAGCGTCTTCGACTTCGACCGCTGTGCTGGCACTTTGTCCAACCATTTGTTCATCAGCCTCGCCGCCGATTCTGCTTCCGCTTGCGGCGTGGCGTTTTCTCCTAATTCCCGGTTTTTGTACCTTTCTACCGGCACGAAACTTTTTCAGTTCGATATGCAAGCTGCTGATATTGCCGCCAGCAAACAGTTGATTGGCGTGTACGACGGTTTTTTGGCGCCTTTCC
The DNA here is from genome assembly GCA_026129545.1 of Saprospiraceae bacterium. Lineage (NCBI taxonomy): Bacteria > Pseudomonadati > Bacteroidota > Saprospiria > Saprospirales > Saprospiraceae > Saprospiraceae bacterium. The sequence continues at coordinate 783,938 of JAHCHX010000002.1, read as the reverse complement.
CCACTACTTTTTATCAGCAACGTCTTGCACCGGATGGGAAAATATATATGAATTCGACCAATGGGGTTAATCATTTGCACGTCATCAACAATCCTGATTTGCCCGGATTGGAATGCAATTTTGTTCAACATGAGATTGAACTACCTACTTACTCTCAAACAGCAATCGTAAACTTCCCCTACTTCCGCCTCTACGACCTGCCGGGCAGCCCCTGCGACACGCTGGGCATAGACGGCGGGCCGGTGTCGAGCGGGGAGCTTTCGGCTGGGGCAGAGGTGACATGGAGGGTCTCTCCCAACCCTGCCGTTGACGAGATAAACATCTCTTTCAGTCAACCTTTTAGCGGTGTCGTCACTTTGCTGGACACTACAGGTCAAACAGTAAAAAGCGTAAACGTGCAGGCTGTTGATGGCGTTTTGCTGGGAATAAATGTCAGCGACCTGCCTAACGGCATCTATTATTTGCAGGTGAATGGCGGTGGAGCAAGGCCATTCGTCTCAAAAGTCGTTATTGCGCACTGACACATAGTAGTGCGAAGGGCATCCCGGTTTAGCAACTGGGATGCTATTCCTTTTTCGTCAAAACATACAAACCATCCGGTTATGAAAAATCTTGTATTCCTTCTTTTTCTCTCCATACAATTGGTTGCCTATGGGCAAGAAAAGCGTGACAACATCTGGCTTTTGGGATACGGGCCGCCGAATCCCGAACAAGGGTATGGGGGCACAAAAATTGATTTTGGCACTTCACCTCCAGAAATATCTTTTTTTCACATCCCTATCGGCTTGATCGCAGTTGGGATGATGTGCGACATTGAAGGTCAAAAAGCGCTTTTTTACTCTGGCGGTTGTTCTGTCGCAAATTCTGAAAATCAAATCATGACAAATGGCAATGACATTAACGCTGGCCAGATTGCGGATGCATATTGTCCGTTTATAGGCTACCCAACTTTTAATGGTGTAATGGCTTTGCCGAAGCCAAGTGAAGCAGGGAAATATGTTCTGATTCACATCCGAAGAGATAATTCTTCCCTATACAAAGATTTGCTGACCACCGAAATTGACATGAGTTTGGATGGTGGGCTTGGGGATGTGACTAACAAAAACCAAGTTGTTTTACAAGATACTTTTTCCAGTTTTTTAACCGCCGTGCGCCACGGCAACGGGCGCGACTGGTGGGTGATGCTGCACAAAAACCGCAGCAACCGAAGCCTTTGCTACCTGCTCGACCCGGCAGGGCTGCACGCTCCAATCGTGCAACACCTCGGCCCCATCTGGAACTATCAAGACTGGGCGGGGCAGCCGGTCTTTTCGCCCGATGGGAGCAGGTATGCCCGCGCCAACCCCTACAACGGCCTCAGTATCTTCGACTTCGACCGATGCGCCGGCACTTTGTCAAATCCATTGTTCATCAGTCTTGATGCCGATTCCGCTGCCGCTTGCGGAGTGGCTTTTTCGCCCAATTCGCGGTTGTTGTACCTCTCCACGGGGACCAAACTTTTCCAGTTCGATATGCAGGCCTCCGACATCGCGGCCAGCAGACAATTGATTGGTGTTTATGATGGCTTCGCGTCACCTTTCCCTGCGACTTTTTATCAGCAGCGCCTCGCCCCCGATGGGAAAATCTACATGGCTGCCACCAACTCGGTCAAAGTGCTCCACGTCATCAATTATCCCGACTTGCCTGGGCTTAATTGTGATTTTTTGCAACATGAAATACAACTGCCCGCAAATATGTATGTCGGTCTCCCCAACTTCCCCCACTTCCGCCTCTACGACCTGCCCGGCAGCCCCTGCGACACGCTGGGCATAGATGGCCCCACCACAAGCGCCCCCACGCCACCCGCCCCCGACCTGCTGCACCTCCAGCCCAACCCCGCCACCGACGAGGTGCTCGTCAGCTTCCACCAGCCGATGGAGGGTCGCTGGCAGCTGGTGGCGCCATCGGGCCAAGTGGTACGCGCTGGTCTCTGGTCCGTCACGCAGACCACGCAGCGCATTGACATCAGCCACCTCAGCGCCGGGGTGTACTTCTTCCGGCTCGTGGCCGAATCGGGGCGGGTGGTGAGCATGCGGAAGGTGGTGGTGGTGCGGTAAAATCTCATCGTTCATCAATCACCTCCGGCGCAATTGGCACAGCTGCTGGCGTCCCCGCCAAAAAAGACTGCAATTCACAAAGAACACTCGTGCGGACATCCTGCGAGAGCAGATGTTTCGTGTACCCTCGTCGAAAAACACCCCATTTGTTAAGCCCCACATCTTATGTTTGCATAGTCTGCAAATCTCACCACATTTCTTCACCAACACCGAAAGCAATGCGCATAGCCTCCCTACCACTTATTTTCTCCCTGTTTTTTGCACTCCCGATTTTTGCCCAAACCGACTATTCCGGCAACTGGAAGGGTGCCATAGAATTGCCGGGCATGAACCTCGAAATCGCCATTGACCTCAAAAAAGAAGGCGGCCAATGGGTGGGCGACCTCGACATTCCAGCCCAACAGGTCAAAGACATGGCGCTGGCCGATTTGAAAATAGAAGGGCGAAGCATGAGCTTCAAACTACCCGAAGTACCGAGCAACGCCTCGTTTTCGGGCAGTTTTGATGAAAAAGGCGAGCGTTTGGAAGGCACTTTCGCCCAGTCGGGTATGTCGTTCCCGATGAAGCTCGCCCGCGCCAGCGCCGCCGAGAAAGCCGCCGAGGAAAAACGCTTGCAGGATGCCATAGCCACGCTGCGGCATTTGGCCGACTCGCTGCGCGAAAAACGAATGGTGCCGGGCTTGGGCTTCGGCATGGTGAAAGACGGCAAGGTGTTGCTCGCGGAGGGCTACGGCTACCGGGATTTGGAAAAAAAATTGCCCGCGACGGCCAACACGCAATTCGCCATCGGCTCCAGCACGAAAGCGTTCACAGCGGCGGGTCTCGCTGTTTTGGCCGACAAGGGCCAGTTGGAATGGGAAAAGCCCATCATTCACTATTTGCCCGATTTCAAGCTGCACGACGAGCTCGCTACCCGCGAAATGAGCGCCGTGGACCTGCTGAGCCACCGCTCCGGCCTGCCGCGTCACGATTTTATGTGGTATGGCTCGGCATTTTCAAGAAAAGAAATCTACGACAGGCTCCGCCACTTGCCGCCCAACAAAAGCCTGCGCACCACTTGGCAATACAACAACCTGATGTTCATGACCGCAGGCGTGCTGACCGAACGCATCTCGGGCAGCACTTGGGAGCAGTTTGTGAGTACCAATTTATTTCAGCCGCTTGGCATGAGCAATTCCAACTTTTCGGTGAAAGATATGGCCGCCTCGAAGGATGCCGCGCTCGGCTACCGCACCAAAGCTCGCAAGGAAAACATCCGCATGGACTATCGCAACATTGATGCAGTAGGGCCGGCGGGCAGCATCAATTCCAGCGTGAACGATATGCTGAAATGGGTTCAGTTTCACCTCGACGAAGGCAAAGCGGGCGGCAAACAGGTGCTGAGCGCCGCCGAAATCGCCCGGTTGCGGCTGCCCGTCATGCTGATGAACGAATCCGGCACGGAAAAAACGCCTGAAATCACCGACTACACCTACGGCTTAGGCTGGTTCATCTATCGCTACAAAGGCTTGCGCGTGGTGGAGCATGGCGGCAACATTGACGGTTTTTCGGCACTCGTGTTCATGGTGCCGGAAAAGGAGTTTGGTCTGGTCGTCCTCACCAATCAAAACGCTTCCGGGGCACCCACCTTGTTGGCTCGATATGCCACCGACCTTGTGCTCGGCCTCGCGCCCACCGATTGGTATGCCCGCATCTATGCCGAGGGCGACAAACAAGAAGCGGAAAAAAAGGACGACAAAAAACCCGAACCCAAACGGGTGGCAGGCACGCAGCCAAGTCATTCATTGAGCGAATACGCGGGGGAGTACGAGCATCCGGGCTACGGCATCATCGAGGTGAAACACGATGAGAAGGGGCTTCGCATGAAGTTCAACAGTTTTTCTTTGGCACTCGAACACTGGCACTACGACGTGTTCAGCGCCAAAGACGAGGATTTGGAAATGACCGTGATGCTCAATTTTCAGACTGACCAAAATGGCAACATCTACCAACTCACCACCAGCACCGACCCGCTCGTGGATGATATGGCATTCAAAAAAACACCGCCACGCCGACTTTCCGACCCTGTTTTTTTGCAAAGACTGACGGGCAAATACACCATAGAAGAGGGCAACACACCCATCACGTTCGAATTGCGCCACGAAACCCTTTACCTGAAAATACCGGGTCAGCCGGAATACACGCTGGAGCCGTTTCAAGGCATCGAGTTCAAACTCAAAGGGCTGAACGGGTATAGCATAGCTTTTGAACTCGACGATAAGGACAAGGTGACGGGCGCTTCATTCGTGCAGCCGAATGGTGTGTTCAAGGCAAGGCGAGAATAGTATACCTCGCGCCGCCAAGTTTTGGGCATGGCTGCAATCGCAATCTGCTCAAAATCGGCGCATCAAGGTATAAAAATGATTTGGAAAAAGTTATCTTCGCGCCAACTCGCCTTAGTACGTCGGTGGTATTACACCTCGCGCCGCCAAGTTTTGGGCACGGCTAAAAGCGCAATCTGCTCAAAATCAGGGTGTCAATCAAGCTCGTCTGATAAATCCTATCGAATCAAGGTATAAAAGCGCAACCTCTCTCGAAACCCAGCTATTCTCGGTTTGTAAGAGGTGTCATCTTTTGAGGAACGAAAAAGGTGACATCTCGACCTGTTTTTGAGATGTCACCCCTCCATGCTTCCGGGACGACACCTCAGAACCCGACAACGCGAGAATCGCTGCTCGAAACCTCGGGATTAGCACGATTTATCCCTAGATTTTGGGATTTTCCAATCATCACATTGTGCTTGCCGCTCAAAAATCCCCTCATATGGACTGCCCCCTCCCGCCTGACACTTACGTCTAACCATTTTTTTTAAATACTAAATCTGTAAGTCATGCGAACAGTCTATCTTTTTCTCGCTCCTTTTCTGTTGGCAGCACTCTGCGCTTGCCAAGCCAAAAAGGCCCAAAATCCCCCCCCTGCCACCACGAGTACCATCAGCTTCTGCGCTCCCAAAAACGTCATCCTCGATACCGAACCTGCCCCTGACGGCTCGCTTTCGCCCCTGTTTTGGGGGCTGACCGACCACTTCACCTACCCCGTCACCACGAAGTCGAAACAAGCACAGAAGTATTTCGACCAAGGAATGATGCTTTCCTACGGCTTCAACCACGCCGAAGCACACCGCTCTTTCCGCGAGGCCGCTCGCCTCGACCCCGATTGCGCGATGGCCTATTGGGGGCAGGCTTATGTGCTTGGCCCCAACTACAACGCGGGCATGGACCCCACCACTCTGCCCGCTGCGCTCGAAGCCGTGGAGCAAGCACGCGCCCGAATGCACACCTGCACACCCAAAGAGCAGTTCCTGATTCAGACCATTGCCAAACGCTACCCAAAATCGCAAGACGAGGATGCCCAACCCTACTACCAAGCCTACGCCGACGCCCTCAAATCGGGGTACCAACAATACCCCGACGACCTCGACCTCGCAGCCATGACTGCCGAGGCACTCATGGATATGCACCCGTGGGACTTGTGGGAGAAAAACGGCCAACCCAAGCCCTGGACACCCGAAATTGTCCAAATCATCGAGGGCATTTTGGCCAAAAACCCGCGTCACCCGCAAGCCGTTCACCTCTACATCCACGCGACGGAAGCCAGTGGCAACCCCGAAAAGGCGATTCCTTACGCCAAAACACTGGAACGCCTCGTGCCCGGCTCCGGCCACTTGGTACACATGCCCTCACATACCTACATCAATACGGGACATTACCATGAGGGTACTTTGGCCAACGAACGCGCCGTGAAAATTGACAGCCTCTATGTGGAAACCTGCCATGAGGGAGGTGTTTACCCGTTGGTCTATTACCCACACAACTGGCACTTTCTCGCAGCCTGCGCCGCGCTCGAAGGGCGGGGCCGCCGCGCCCTCGAAGCCAGTCGCTACATGGCCAACCACGTCGTGGACCAAGAGGCCATGCACGACCTCAGCATGGCAACGCTCCAGCACTATTACACCATCCCGTGGTACATCATGGTCAAATTCGCAATGTGGGATGACATCTTGCAGGAAAAACAACCTGACCCGTCATTGCCCCTGCCTACCGCTATTTGGAACTACGCACGGGGCATGGCCCTTGCCAACAAAGGCAATTTTACGGATGCCGAGGCCACCTTGCGCATCGTGCAAACGCTCGAAAACGACACCACGATTGCCCAAATAACCATTTGGGACATCAACCAAGCATCCGACCTCGTGCGCATTGCCGCACTCGTGCTGGAAGGCGAAATCTCTTTCAGAAAGGGGAACCTGACCAAGGCCATCGAACTGCTTAAAAAAGCGGTGGACGTGGAAGACCAACTCAACTACAACGAGCCGCCCGATTGGTTCTTCTCCGTTCGCCATCCATTGGGACACGTCCTGTTGAAAGCAGGCAAATACAGGGAAGCCGAAGCGGCGTATCGCAAGGATTTGGAGGAATACAAGGAAAATGGTTGGGCGCTCATCGGGCTTTATCACAGCCTCAAAAACCAACCCGGCAAATCCGCTGACGCGGCCAAAGTGTTGGCACGCTATAAAAAAGCGTGGCAATGGGCTGATGTGAAACTGGATTCGTCGGTTTTGTAGGCTTTGTGGGCGACGGTCTGGCATCAGACCCCGTCTGGCGCCAGACCGTCAAACATCCGTCCAGCGATTCTCGCTTTGTCAGGTTCTGAGGTGTCGTCCCGGAAGAATAGAGGGGTGACATCTCAAAAACAGTTCGAGATGTCGCCTTTTTCGTTCCTCAAGAGATGACAACTCTTACAAACCGAGAACGGCTGAAATCCATCAGCATCATCCCCTCTTCACCATCAGCCGCTTTTCAGCGACTCCCTTGTCCGTTTGGATGCGCAAGGTGTAGATGCCTTCTTGCCATTGGCCGACTTGGAGGCGCGTCGTGCGTTCGCCTGAGGGCTGCACCGAGTGGAGCACTTGGCCGAGTGTGTTGATGGCATCAATCCTTTCCACTTTCAGCTCGCCCGTCACGAGCAGCGCCACATCGGAAGCAGGGTTGGGGTACACCTGAACTTGTTCGCTCAAACTGGAAGTAGTGGAAGTGGTGGATTCGAGCAGCTTTATCCAAACCGTGTCCTGCACGAGCGGCGCAGCTAATTGTCGCGGATTGCCATACGCATCTATGGCGCGGATTCCTTTGACCGGGACGGTGAACGGAACAACACCCTTGTCTGCTCGTTCGATGATATCAATAATAATGATGAAATCCGACGAGAAGGTAAGTTTTGCAACCCGCCCAAATCCGTTGACACCCTGCCCCGCAGTAGTGCGGGAAATGCCCAAATCGAGCTGCCGACGGCTAAAATTGTCTTTGTGGAAAAAAAGCGTCTGGAAGCTAGGGCCTAAGAGGTCTTCCGCATAAAAAGTCTCAGGGTCGTGATTGACATACTCTGGATATTGCAACGCAAACGCCAACCCGTACAAGTCAAGAGCAGGGTTGGAAGAACTGCCCACCAGCACATCTGCCTTGATTTCCAGAGGCGATGAGCTGTTCGGATTGATATAGATAGTATCGGCGGAAAATTTGACTCTTACTTTGGGCGCAGCAGGAACCCACACGACCGTATTGGTGTCAATAGGCACATAGTGTTGTTGCACTGGCCCGATGTCCGAGCTGTTCACAAAGCCATTCCCATCGCAATCCAAATGTTTGAAGTTCACGCCAGTAGCGACCGATTGCTGCCAGTTAGGGGCAAATTGAGGGAGCCAAGCAGTCGTGGCGTTGGGGCGTGGCGCACCCACCGACGAATAGCCCAACCCAATGTTGAGCACATCATATACATTGGCTCTTTTATCTCCATTGGCATCTCCCGGCATCACATAGTCAGTCGTGTTGGGGAGATTGTCGCAGACCATGTAATAACTGTCTGTCACCAGCAACTGAGTAGCCGACGACACACAGCTATTGTTTTTCCAAACCGTCAGATTGGTTCGGTAGATGCCGCCGTAGGGAAAATGATGCACTACCGCATCCCATTGTGAGGATTCCCAAATCGGGCTGCCATCACCAAAATCGAGTTGGGCAAACGAGTAATCGCCCGACGATAGATTGCTGAACCGATAGGTGTAACCCTGCTCCGGGTTGCCACTGACCAATTCAACTTTCATATCGGCCACGCAACTTCCCGTGCTGGCACCGCATTGACCTGCCCACCAAGTGGAAACCCCTGCCGCCATAGCCTCGCACTCATTGCCATAGGTGTTTCCGTCGCAGCCACAAACCGGGGCGAACAACGACGGACAAAATCCCGTAGGGTTCACCATGTTTGGATTCACGCAAGCTGGGTCGGCCACCGTGACCCGTTGGCAACGTGTGGTGGTGCAGCTGCCATCGCTCAAGCTATCATACACCTCATATTGGGCACATATCAGGTACGTCCCGTTAGAAGGGATGGGAAAACTGAAGTTGGGGGTTTGCGCTAAAATTTGATTGGATTTGCTTTCATACCATTGCACCGAGGTCAGGGTGCCTGCCGAAGTGCTCAATGGGTATATTTTGCCGTAAATCAGTTCTCCAACTGCTGTCACATGCACATCATAGTCGCACCAATTGGGGTTTTGTTCGCTCACCTCGATACTTTTGCAGGCTTTCGCCTCGCAACCTAGCGCATCGGTGACGGTCAGGCAAACCGAAAAATGGCCCTCTTGGGGGAAGGTGTGTTGCACCGTCTTGCCAACCGCTTCCGCACCGTCGCCGAACTCCCAACGACAGGCCTGCGTCGAGGCATCATACACATGCGCCTCAAAAAGGTAACTGTAAGCATTGAGTTCGCTAATGGCGTAGCCAAATTTTGCTTGACAGGGCAATGTGTCGGAAACACAGGTGAGCGCCACGATTTCCAAACCGTCAGATGAGCAGCCAACAGGCAGCAATGCTGGTTCGGCACTGAAGCGAATCGTTTGGCCCACTTGAAGGGCATCCGTGCCAGCCACCGCTTTCAGGATGTTGCCATTGTCGAGGTCAATAATTTTGAGGCCACAATTAGACGTGGCGTTGGCTACCCAGCCAATACGTTCGCATTGGGCGAGCGCCCCACTATCGCTCGCCAGTAAAATAATGACGGCAGCGAGTAGCGTTTTCCAAGCAGAAAGCATCGAGAAGTAGAAGTTACTGCGCATACTTTGAGCGATGATGGACTTGCTACGGAGGGTCAACGAGCCAAAAAATCATCCTAGCACCCTCACCGCGACAAGTCTAATGTTCACAAGACAGACAAAACAAATGATAAGTTGGGGCAACTTGAAATTTTACACCCCGCGCCGCCAAGTCTTAGGCATGATTGATTAAAAGCACAATCTGTTCAAAATCAGGAAAATCAACCTTGGCCATCTGACAAAAGCCAGCAAATCAGGGTATAACGGAACAAAGGTTCGGCTTAGCAAGCGCAAATCCAAAGACATTTTACATAACTTGCCGGAAAAAAAATTGTTCGTATTTTTGTTTAAAATTTTGATTTTCATTGTGTTAAGGCATTTTTTTTGAAGCTGTTTTCCCCGGCCCCTCTTGTCATGCTGTTCCGTTGAAGGCTGAAAAGAATGTTGCATGGCATGGCGGGGCCGTGCGCTTCCCATCCACCTGTCGCCGCCATGTTCAGCGAAAAGTTAATTTCACTGCTTCAGACCTTCTCCAAATACGAGCTCAACCGCTTTCGGAAGTTCTTGCTGTCGCCATATCTGAACGACCAAGAAGACCTCACCCGCTTGTTCGATGTGGTGAACGAAGCCTTGCGCAAAGACGAGTATGCGCTCGCAAAACTTGACAAGCAAAAAGTCTGGAAGTCGCTTTACCCCACTCAGTCATTCGACGACGCACATCTGCGGCGTTTGGCTTCTGACCTGAACCAAATGGCCCTTCGCTTTATGGTGGAAGAGCACAGAAACCAAAATGCCCTATTTGAAGCATTGGAATTGCAAAAAATACTGGAAAAGCCGGACCTAAGCAAGCATCTGAATGGGGTGGAACGACGCATAGAACGATTACTGGCGCATAGTGAAGGCAAATCGAGCGATTATTATTTTGCGCAATTCCAGCTGCACTGGAACATCTTTAGCCGTGCATCCAAAGTGGTAGCCACAACCGGATATGCCGAAAAATTATCTTCCGCCGATTTTTTCCTTGAATGTTATTATCTGGCTCAAAAACTAAAGCTGTACATCGCTTGGCTTCTGTACAGAGGTTTTCGGGTTACTGAACACGAGGTGCCCGTGATGCCCGGATTTTGGGAGTATTTGCAAGACGAGCGTTTTGCCGACATCCCTTTGATTCGCATCTATCGAAAAGTTATATTGTGCTTTGTGGAGTCAGAGCAAGAAATACATTTTCAAGAGATGCTTAAAGATTTGCAACAATTTTCCAAGGAAATAACCAAAAGCGATTTGCGCGAGTGTTATTATATGGCGCAGAATTATGCCGCCCTAAAAATCAATCAAGGCAAGACTGAGTACTACCGGAAAGTATTCGATATATTCAACAGTATGATGGAACAAGAAATTCTCGTGGAAAACAGACAATTGCCAGAGGCTGTTTTCAAGAATGTCATCACAGTCAGCTTAGGCGTAGGCGAATATGAATGGACCGAACAGTTTATTCAAAGATATTCCGAATTTCTACCTGTCAATATTCGTGAGAACGCTAAAATGTTCAATCTGGCTTACCTACATTTTTATCAAAAAAACTATGACAAAGCGATAGAGTACCTTCGAGATGTGGAATATAATGACGTGGTCTATGCACTCGGAGCAAAGTCTATTTTATTGCGTACTTATTATGAGCGCGGGGAGATGCTGGCCTTGGATTCCCTTATGGATAGTTTTAGAAATTACTTGCGCCGCAATAAAGTCATTTCCAAGAACCTGAAACGCGAGTACAATAATTTTATCTATTTGGTGAAAAAACTCACTACGATAACTCCACAAGACAAAAAATCTATTGCCAGTTTGCGTCGTCGAATCAGCGAGGCATCTTACTCGATGCCCAAGAACTGGCTGCTAAAAAAAATTGCAGAAATTGAGGAAAATCAAAAGTCAAGAGGAAGGGGGTAATTTGTATAGTCAGCGCAAATCAGCCCCGTCCGCTTCGCTTGGCCGGGCAAGCCCCTGAGTACAGGGTCTGACAAGGTGGTTTTGAACGAACGGTGATCGCAATCCTTTGAAAATCATGCAAATCAATCAAGGAAATCCCTGACTTGCCAACGGGCAGGTTCAAATCATCTTTAATCTTGGGTGTAAAATCATGATGTCAACAAATTGAAAAAACATCTACTCATTTTATTGGTCATAGGCAGATTCGCCGCCACGGCCCAACCTCTGTCTCTCGAAACCACTCTCTACGCCGGAGCCGTCTGGCGACACACGCCCAAACTTACCACACAAACTGGCGAGACGCTTTGGGGTCAAGAAATCGGTTTTCGGCTTCAGACGACTGGCCGACACGACTGGCAGGCGTGGCAACGCTATCCTATCTGGGGGGCAGCGCTGCTGCATTTTCGGCTGGGCGATGGCTCGCATGGCGACGGTTGGGGTCTGCTGCCCCACTTGTCAGTGCCCGTCGTCCGTGCTGGGGCATTCGCGGCGTTTTTCCGATTGGGCACGGGGTTGGCTTGGGTATCGAACCCCTACGATTACTTTGACAACCCGAGGCAAAACGCGCTTGGAGGGCATTGGAACAATGTCACCCAGTTCCGCTTGGGCGCGGAATGGCGATTGGGCGACCATCTGTGCCTCAACACCGGGGCAAGCCTCGCGCATTTCTCCAACGGCGGCACTACCTTGCCCAACTTTGGCATCAACATACCCGCAGGCTATGCCGGGCTGGCTTGGTCGCCAAAACCTATTCGCAGAACGGACTTTCTCCCTGCCAACAGCGACAAACGCTCTCAACGTCGCTTTGGCGGACTGCTGCAAACAGGCTTGGCCATGCTCGAATACGGCGTGTTCGACGGCCCCAAATATCCAGTGTGGGCCGGAGCGGCGGCTGGCTATTTCCATTTCAACCAAGTGAACCGGCTCCATTTGGGGGTTGACTACGAGTTCAATCGAGCGATTTACGAGTTTGGCCTTCAATCCGCCGATTTCGGGAACAAGGCAGACGCCAAGAAAGGGGCCACGAGACTGGCAGTTTATGTGGCGGATGAGTTTTTGTTTGGCAACATGGGGGTGCAATTGCAAATGGGCCGCTATGTGGGCCGCGAGATAAGCCAGTATGTGTTGTCGCGCCAATACAGCAAGCTCACCGTGCGGGCCTATCTTCCCGCCTTGTTCACTACCTCTTTGCGGCCACATTTCGGCATCACCATGAAGGCGCACCAAACGACAGCGGAATATATCTCGCTGAATCTGGGATTGGTGCTGTGACAAGGCGCATTGCGAAGCTCGTAGTTTTTCTACTTTTGCGCCGATTTTGGGGCAGCGCGAGCACTCTGCGCAGCGTTCCCCCCCCGACGAGGCCAGCCCGCACAACCATCGCACAACAAAAACAGCACGAGCGGAGCAGCCTCCACGCAACCTTCACAAACATGAACAACCGCGACAACCTCCTCGGCGTTTTCCAGACGATGTACCGATGGAGAAAAACTATTCGGAACGTCTGTCTCATCGCGCTCGTCGGCAGCATTGCCCTCTCCCTGACGCTCAAAAACTATTTTCAGGCCAGCACTATTTTTTACCCTGCCAGTCCCGAACTGGCCAGCCCGGAACAAATTTTCGGCGCGACGGGGCAGGTGATGCGATATTTTGGCAACGACCACGACCTCGACCGCATCCATGAAATAGCCAACAGCAGCGAGCTGGTGGATTACATGGTGCATCACTTTAGGCTCTATGAGGTGTATGGCCTCGACTCCACTTCCCTAAAAGGACGCGCCAAGGTGCGCGAATACTTCCGCAGCCTCTATGTGGCGCAGAAAAACAAAAACGACGCTATCGAAATCAGCGTGGAAGACACTGACCCGCAACGCGCCGCCGAAATGGCCAACGCAGCCCGCGACAAAGTGAACGAAATCGCTCAGCGTCTCATCAAAAGCAGCCAATCGCGGCTGTTGGCAGCCTTCGAGGAGAACATCAAAAACAAAACTGCCGAGTTGGAGGTGTTGAGCGATAGCCTGCGCGGATTGCAGGCTCGATACGGCATCTATTACGGCTCGGAACAGGGCGAGCAGCTTGCCGCGCAACTGCTCGCCGCCGAAGCGGAAATCATCCGTGGCCGCGCACGCCTCGAGGTTTTGAGCAACAATCCGCACATACCCCGCGACACGGTGGAGTACATAAAGGCCAACCTGAAAGCCTATGAAAAAGAGCGCCAATCCTTGATGTCGAACAATCAAGGCGGTGTCTCCATCAAGGATTTCAACGAGGGGCTGCCCAAGGTGGCCGTGATGACAGACCTGCATTTCCAAGCCCGCAAGCAGCTCAGTTTCGACCTCGAACGCTACAATCAGATTAGAGCCGCGTTCAACACCGATATTCCTGCCGTGCAAATCGTGGAAGTGGCCGAGCCGCCGCTGCTCAAAAGCCGCCCCAAGCGCAGCGTGATTGTGCTCGCATCGGTCGTGGCGGCGTTTTTGTTTGCCGTGCTGGGGGTGCTTGTCGCCGAGGCGTACCGCGATTTTAGCTGGAAAGACGTCACGCGCAGCGACGCTTGACGGGGCGGCAAAAGCACCTCGTTTTTCAGAGCGCCACACGCGCCGATTAACTTTCAAATCAACCTGCAGACTTTATCAACGACGATGTTACGCCGCCTCCATTCCATCTTGGCAGTACCCGACGACCACCCGCAGGGGGGGCTATTGTCGGTGTATTTGTTGACGATGGTCGGCGCGGTGTTCGGGGGTATTTATCTGGGCATGCCCGCGTTGATGGCGATTCCGGGCATGGTGGCAGTGGTGTGGTTGTCTGCGATGGACATTCGGAAAACCTTCTTGCTGATGCTGGTCAGCATTCCACTTTCCATGGAGTTGGATTTGCCGGGCGGGTTTGCCACCGATTTGCCTTCCGAGCAATTCATGTGGCTGCTGACGCTGGTGGGGAGCGGCTGGTTTTTGCGCAACTGGCGCACCGTTGACACCCAGTTTTTGCGCCACCCCATCACGCTGGCACTATTGGCTCATCTGGCTTGGATTGTCATCACGACCATCACTTCGCAGCACCTTTATATTTCTTTCAAATATCTGCTTGCGAAGGTGTGGTATCTCATCGTGCTCTATTTCCTCGCTGCCCGTTTTTTGCAAGAAGAGCGCGATTTTAAAAACCTGCTTTGGTGCTTTTTCCTCCCGCTTCTTTTCGCCGTCCTGACGGTCATCGTCCGCCACGCAGCGCGAGGCTTCAGTTTTGAAGAAGTCGGCTATGTGATGGGGCCATTTTTTCGCAATCACGTCATGTATGCCTGTCTGCTGGCGGTTTTTCTTCCTTTCGTGTGGTATGGCACCTATTGGTATCGGCGCTGGTCGGGGAAGTGGTTGTTGCTGGTGTTGGGCATTTTGGTGTTGTTGGTGGGTATCAACTTTGCCTACACCCGCGCCGCCTATGTGGCGCTCGTGGGGGCCATTGGCATTTATTGGGTAGTGCGCTATCGGCTGTTAAAGGCTGCTTTGGTGGCTGTGGCGTTTGTGGTGGTGATGTTTGTCGGGTTCGTTGGCACGCGCGACAATTGGCTCCAATTCACCCCCAACTATGAGCGCACCGTGACCCACAAACGTTTTGACCGCCTGTTGGATGCCACCATCAAGTTGGAAGACATTTCCACCATGGAGCGCGTGTATCGGTGGGTAGCGGCTTCCTACATGATGCAAGAGCGGCCTTACACGGGATTTGGCCCCGCCACTTTTTATACTTTTTACAAAAACTACACCGTCACGAGCTTCAAAACTTATGTGAGCGACAACCCCGAACGCTCCGGCATACACAACTACTTTCTCATGGTGGCGGTGGAACAAGGGTTGCCGGGATTGGTCATTTTTCTGCTTTTCTGCGTCATCGTCATGCTCAAAGGTGAGCGCATCTACCACCGAACGAAAGAGGCGTGGAAGAGGCGTGTCCTGCTCGCCTCGTTGCTTTGTTTCATGCTGACGCTCCTGCTGATGCTGATGAACGACCTGCTGGAGACCGACAAAATCGGCGCGTTGTTTTTCATGTCCACCGCCATTTTGGTCAATATGGACCTGCAAAGCCGCGACAACAAGGCCCTCTCCTCTGCTTCCACCTAATTGAAGCTCCTTCAAGCCCTTTTTCAAGCCCTATCACATTTTTCAATCGCGGAGCAATTGTCCAGCACGATGTTGCCTCTGTATTTGAACATGGTGCCGGGGCCGTACCATGCTTCGAGCGTGATGAAGCGCATTTCGCGGGTGGGCACGAACTGGAAGGGATATCGGCGCCAATCGTTGTGGTCAATCAGCGGCGACGAGGCCAGCAACATTTCCTTTTTGCCCCGCGTGGCGCTGCCCCATATCCGCAATCTGACCGGATGATTGTAGCCCACATATTTGGGCACATGAGCCAGATAGATGGAAAAGGTGTAGCACACCCCGCCTTGAAGCGCCTCCGAAAGTCCCTGCGAGATGTCCTCGCTTGTGCCGTCGCGGCGCGTCACCAACCCCACACAGGTTTTGCCATCTTGTGCCGCGAATTGTATATCCCAAGCCCCCGGAAGAATATCGGGCGTGCTGTCGGGCGTGTCGGAGTGCCAGCCTTTGGGCAGTTTGGAGCGCCCGGGTTTGTCGTCTTCAAAAGATGGGTTGCGAATGGGGATTTTCTGGCTCGGCTGCTCCCAACACACGATGGCAAACAACAAAAATGCGAGGTACTTCATGTTTTGGTATGGTTTAGGTAAGTTGAATGTAAAGGGTAAAAACTACTTTTGCCGCGATTTCAACGACCCAAGTACTACAACGATGCCACGCGCCAGACCTACCTACCTTTACGCCATCATCAGCGTTGCGCTGGTGCTCTACATTCTCGGTTTTTTTGCGCTGACAGCATTGCATGGGCGCAAGTTAGTGACCTTGTTCAAAGAAAAAGTGGATGTGTGGCTGGAATTTAAACCGGACACACCGCAATCCGAAGTGCCGCGCCTTATCGCTTCTATCCGTCAGCAACCTTTTGTGAAAACCGAAACGGTCACTTTCATCACCCGCGACCAAGCTGTGGCGGATATGAAACGGGAGCTTGGCGAGAACAGCCTGCTGGAAGACAACCCCGATCTGCTCCGCGATGTGATTAGATTCAACGTCCGCGCCGATTTTTTGAACAGCGACAGCCTTGCTGCATGGCGGGAGGCACTCAAAGCGGATTCTTTCGTAGCCGACCTTTACATAGAAGCAGCGAATGTCGGAAATGTGGGCAGAAACATTCAAAATCTTGGATTGATAGCATTGGGGCTTGGAATTTTGCTCATCTTTGCCGCCGTTACGCTCATTCACAACACCATCCGACTGGCGCTCTATTCCAACCGTTTTTTGATAAAAAATCAAGAACTGGTGGGCGCGTCTTGGGCTTTCATCAGCCGTCCGTACATCCGCAAGGGCATAGCGAACGGTATGGTCAGCGCAGGCATTGCCATTGCGGCGCTGGTTGCTTCCTTGTGGTGGCTCTATTCCATGATGCCCGAGCTTCGGTATTTGCAAGACCTGAACGGCATTCTGGCGATGTTTGTCGGGCTAATCCTACTGGGGGTGTTGATTTCTGGCATGAGCACTTTTTTTGTTGTCAACAAATTCCTGCGTATGCGGGTGGACGATTTATACTGAAATGGCAAAACAACAACAGCGGCCTCAACCCCGCCCTCAACAACAGCAAGCAAAAAGAACTGCGCCAACCCCCACGCGCCGCCAGGAGAAACGCGACAATATCTTCACGGCAGGCAGTCGCGAGTTCATTTTTGGCCGTCAAAACTTCATTCTTTTTGGCATTGGTTTCGCGCTCATCATGGCGGGCCTCATCGCCATGACCGGAGGGGCAATGCCTGACCCGAAGGTGTGGGAGCCTGAACGCATTTACAGCTTCCGCCGCATCACCTTGGCCCCTATCCTCATGGTGGCGGGTTTTATCACAATCATCTTTGGTATTTTCAAAAAAACTGATTCCTCGGCAATGCCCTCCGTGCCGCAAGAACCTTCACAATCGGCATGAATCTTCTCCACGCCATCATCCTCGGCATCATTGAGGGACTGACGGAATTTTTGCCCGTGTCATCCACAGGGCACATCATCATCGGCTCCACCGTCATGGGCATCGCGAGCCATCCATTTGTCAAAGTGTTCACCGTAGCCATACAATTTGGCACCATACTATCGGTGGTGGTGCTTTATTGGCGGCGCTTTTTTCAGAATTTTCAATTCTATCTGCGTCTTTTGGTGGCATTCATGCCTGCCGCGGTATTTGGGCTTTTGTTCAAAAAATACATTGACGCGCTCCTCGAAAACATCGTGGTGGTAGCCGTCGCGCTCATCGCTGGCGGTGTGGTGTTTTTATTCATTGACGATTATTTTCGCCGCCGCAGTCGGCGCAACACCTCCACGGACGACATTTCGCTTCCAAAGGCGCTGCGCATTGGCCTGTTTCAAGTTGTTTCGATGATACCCGGCGTGAGCCGCTCGGCAGCCACCATCATTGGCGGGCTTACACAGGGGCTTTCTCCCAAAACAGCGGCGGAGTTTTCGTTTTTTCTCGCAGTGCCTACCATGTTCGCCGCCACCTGCAAATCGCTCTGGGACTACTCAAAAGAAGGCGGCTCGTTCTCTCAACACGACCTCATACTGTTGGCAGTGGGCAACGTGGTGGGGTTCGTCGTGGCTATGATTGCGATAAGAGCCTTCATCGGCTATCTCACCAAACACGGCTTCAAGGTATTTGGCTACTACCGCATCATAGTAGGCACTATCATTCTCCTTTTGTGGATGACAGGCTATTTTGAAGGCGTGGACGTGGGTAGTTTTTAGTGCCGCCCATCACCGCGCTTCATCGAAGTGCCATTGTGCCAAAATTTTGCATTTGCCCGAACAGCGTCGCACAGACGCGGAGTATCTTTGTTGCATTCGCTTTCCCGCCCGATTCGGCTTATTGCCTCAACCTCCATAACTTTATTCAGGTAATTGTTAGAAAATCAATAAAATGACGGGCATTGTCACTTGGAAGGCATAAAAAGAATTTCGCAAATGCCGTACTTCGCCCAATCAAATTGCCCCTGATACGCCCCATTTCCCGCCTAACTTTTTCCAACACCGATTTTTTCACTTTTTCTAAATGCAACAGCTGCTTATGAAACAATTTCTGCTCATCGTTCTTTTTCTTTTCCTCTATGGCGGAGTGAGGCTAAGTGCACAGTTTGGGGGCGCTTGCCCACCGGGGCAAGTGCAGAGCGCCCCTTTTTGCCAATCGGCTTGCGTTGCGTGCGATTTTGCCAATGGGTTTGAAGACAACACCTTCCTCTCGTTAGGCGCGCCGATAGATTTGAATTGTGCCAACGGCGGCAGCATCACCTTAAACAACCCTCGGTGGTATGCCTTTATAGCTGGGCAATTGTCCCCCTTTATTCCGGTTTCGCTCAATATCAAGGCGCTTCAGTGCCAAGGTGCCAGCACTTTGGAGGTGGCGATTATGGACGCTTGTCCCGGCGGTGGCTCTGGCCCGCCTCCGACGGCTTTGGCTTGTGCCACGATTAATGCTGGCAACAGCAACATCACTGTGTCGGGCCTCACGCCCGGTCAAATCTACTACCTCGTCGTTGATGCCAATGGTTCACAGTGCAAGTTCACGGTGCAAGTGGCGCAAGGCGACCTCGTTCCTCCGCCTTTGGGACCTCTCGGCAGCATTGAGGGCATCACGGCAATATGCCCGAAAGCAAAATTGAAATACTCCGTGACTCCTGTTGCGAATGCAACTTCCTATACATGGACTTCCCCTCCGGGTTCCAAAATAAATGGCGGCACCAACGTGGTGACCATACCAGTCGTTGCTGGTTCAGGAGCAGGCGGCCCTATCCCACACGCCGTGGACATAGAATTCGGCAACTTTGGGGGCAATATCTGCGTCACCGTCAACAGCCCCTGCGACACGCCAAAAACGACCTGTATCACGGTGACCAGCCAAGCCATCCCTATCACAGTGCTTGATGAGGAAATCATTTGCTACGAAGAGTTGCCTTTCGTGTGGTCGCAGGCACCCAACACGACCATCGTCGCGCCGGGCACATACACTTTGACCTCTACCCCCTATCAATCTTATTTGGGTTGTGACAGTGTGGTGCGGCAAAGAATCGTCGTGCGTCCCCTCAAGTACAGGATAATTCCCAACATCTACCTGTGCCAGCCAAACTGCTATTCCCTGAACGGGTTTGATTTCTGCGAGTCCGGCACTTATGTGGAAACCCTGACCACCCCGGAAGGATGCGACAGCACCATCAATTTTACCATCATCAAAATCCCCGTGCAGGCTGCGGCGCAAGTGCGCGATACCTTGACCTGCGCGAAAACCTCCGTGTTGCTGACCAGCGAAGGTTCCTCCAAAGGCAATACTGTCTTCTACGCATGGTTCAACAGCTCCGGGCAAAATATCAGCAATGCCGACACGGCATTGGCAACCGCACCGGGTGAGTACACGCTCATTGTGACCAACTTTGGTGGAGGAGGCAATGCCTGCAAGGATACCGCCACAGTCGTCGTGGTCGCCAATACGACCCCGCCATTGTCCAACGCCGGGCCTGACAGGGTGCTGTCGTGCGCGCAAGCGGTCATACAACTGCAAGGCTCAGGCTCCGTCGGTCCTCAATATACCTATCAATGGGTCGCTACCAATGGTGGCAACATCGTGTCGGGGGCAGCCACCCTTACGCCCACGGTCAATGCTCCGGGATTATACATTCTATATGTGACCAACAACCTAAACGGCTGCGTTTCTTTTGATGTCACAAAAGTCACCGCAGAAACACTGCCACCCACCGCGAGCGCACAAGGCGGCACTTTTACCTGTCTGCAACCCACCGTCACGCTGCAATCCACTACCAATGCCGTCAACCCAACTTTCAGTTGGACTGGCCCCGGCGGCTTCACCTCCAACCAGCAAAATCCAACAGTAAATGCGGGCGGGGAATATGTGGTAGTCGTGACTGATGGAAACAACGGATGCACCACGACCGCGACGGCTACGGTGATTGCCAACACACAGCCACCCGGTGCCAGTGCAGCAGGCGATACGTTGACTTGTGTCGTCAATGAAGTGGCACTAAGCGGGGGCTCACCGGCATCCAACCCGTCATTTGCTTGGGCAGGGCCAAATGGCTTCACCTCCAACCAGCAAAACCCCACCGTGACAACACCGGGCACTTACACGCTCACCGTCACAGGCCCGAATGGCTGCACAAGCACAGCCACTGCCGTTGTCGCGTTGAACAACGCCCTTCCGGGCGCATCTTTGGCTCCAAGTGCCAACCTCAACTGCAACAACGCAAGCATCAACCTCGTGGCAACGAGCAATCCGCCTGCAAGTGTGCTCAACTTCAATTGGACCAATCCCGATGGCTCCACCACCAATACGGGCAACAACCCCGTGCTGAGTGTAAACCAACCGGGTGCATACACCGTAGTCGTCACCAACACCATCAACGGGTGCACCAGCACCGCCAATGCTACGGTGATTCAGAACCCGAACGTGACAGCTGTAGCCACAGCCAACAACGTAACCTGCAACGGTGCGCAAAACGGCAGCGCAAGCGTCACACCCGGTGGCGGCAACAATACCTACACTTATCTATGGAACACGGGAGCCAATACACCTAACATCAGCAACCTCGGTGCCGGCACCTATACCGTGACGGTGACGGATGGCGAAAACTGCACCGCTAGCACTTCCGTGACCATTACGCAGCCCGCACTGCTGCTGGCCAACGCAAGTGCCACACCGCAGACCGCCAATGGCACCATTGATGGCACGGCTACTGCTGCCCCAACAGGCGGCACCCCCACTTACTCCTTCAACTGGAACACTGGCGGCACCACAGCCACCATCACCGACCTCTTGCCGGGCAACTATTCCGTCACCGTGACGGACATCAATGGGTGCACGGCAGTCGCGGTGGTCACGGTGAATGCCTACAACTGCACCATGGCTGCTACCATTCAAGGTCAAGACGTGAGCTGCGCCGATGCAAACGACGGTGTTGCCACTATCACTGTGAACGCTGGCGAAGCACCCTACACCTATTCTTGGAACACAGGTGCCGAGACCAGCACTATCGAGAACCTTGGTCCCGGCTCCTATTCCGCCACCGCGACTGACGCGGCCGGTTGCCCAGTCGAACTGCTGATTCAAATTACCGAGCCAGACACTTTGCTTGCCAATGCCACCAAAACCAATTCCAGCGGACCAGCCACTAACGATGGCACAGCCACCGCAGGACCCACTGGCGGCACCGAACCATACACTTATGAATGGAACACAGGAGAGACCACGCAAGGCATCACGGGGCTTGGAGCAGGCATCTATACCGTCACAGTGACGGACGCCAATGGTTGCACCGCTGTCCAATCGGTGGAAGTGGAGGCCGGCAACTGTGGTTTATTGACCAACTTCCTCTCGACCAATCCCACTTGCAATGGCTCTACCAACGGTGAAGCAACCGTGCTTATCACAGGCGGAGTCGGTCCTTTCACTTACGAGTGGAGCTCTGGCGGCACCAATGCTACCGAAACAGGGCTTGGCGCAGGTGATTACACCGTCTCCATCACGGATGCCAATGGCTGCGAAGTGACGGACGATGTCACCCTGACAGAGCCAGAGGCATTGACAATCGAAGTGGAAGAAGCAAACACCACCGACTGCGTGAACTCGCCGAACGGCTCAGCCACCGTAAGCGTGGGCGGCGGCACTGGCGATATTTCCATCGCTTGGAACAACGGCCAAACCGGCCCAACCGCTACCGGATTGGTCGCAGGCACCTTCATTGCCACCGCAACAGACGACAACGGCTGCACCATCACAGCCAGCGTCACCATCGAGGCCGTAGATGAGGAATCCCCAGTCATCACGGGCGCTCCTATTGACGTGCCGCTCGGCCCAACAGGCACCGTGACCCTCACCCCGCAAATCTTGGGCGTGACCGTCACGGACAATTGCGTGGTAAGCAGCGTGACCGTCCAGCCGACCAACTTCAATTGCCTCACATTAGGCGAGCACATCATCACCGTGACCGCCACCGACGATTCTGGCAACACCAGCACCGCTACCGTCGTAGCCAATATCATTGACAACTCGCCACCCACCACAGAATGCCCTCCAAGCATCGTGCGTTGCTTCGGCGACAACGTGGTGCAATACAGCGCGCCCGTCGCTACGGACAACTGTCTCGGCAATGGCGGCTTCTGGGCACTTACGGAAGGCCTGCCAAGCGGTGCCACTTTCCCATTGGGCGTCACTACCAACACCTATACCTACACAGATGCAGGGGGCAACCCGGGTTCGTGCAGCTTTGAAGTCACCATCCTGACCCAAGTCACCGCGACCGCGACCATCACCGACGATGTGGACAACCAAAACATCGGTGCCATCAACCTGACGGTGGGCGGCGGCCTTCCGCCCTACACCTTCCAATGGACGAAGGACGGCGCTCCTTTCGCCGACACGGAGGACTTGACGAACATCGGCATGGGCGTTTACACAGTTGTCGTGACCGATGCTGCCGGCTGTTTGTCACAAGTCTATTCCTTCGAGGTAAAAAGTTTGGTCAACACAAAAGACCCCAGTTGGGCATCCGGGCTTTCCATCCGCCCCAACCCCACCAGCGGCCATGTTGTGGTGATTTTCCCTGATGGACTCAACAAGGAAGTTGTGCTGACCGTGTTCGACGTGACAGGGCGGCGGGTCGTGGAGCAAATAGCCACCGCGCCCAAACAGATGGATTTGGACCTCACGGCGCTACCAAGTGGGGTTTACCCCATCATGTTGCGCGTCGGCAATGAGATGATTGCACGTCGAATCGTCGTGAACAAATAACGCTGGGTCAAGCAAGTCCTTGCGCTATCAACCAACGAGGCCACCCCCACAGAACAGGGGTGGCCTCGTGTTTTATGCCTTGATTCGCCAAGACGACATAACGGCTCGTGGTGATGTGCAAAAATAGCCGCCCCAGCGGGGCAAAATGTCGGTAGCAACTACCACAAAATCCAGCCCCAGCGGGGCGTGATGTTTGGCCCGTCTTCGGCGGGGCGCAACGTATGAGCAAGGTTTTTTGCAGATGCTATACCTTGATTCGCTAGGATTTGTTAGATGAACATGATTGATGTTCTTGATTTTTAGCAGATTGCGATTGCAGCCATGCCCAAAACCTAACGGCGCGAAGTATAAGAAGGCTCAACTCCTCGCTTTCTTGAATTGCCCCCTAATTCTTCTCCTGCTTTTTCTTCTCTTTGTCTTTATCGCTGTCATCCGGCTTGTCAGGCTTGTGGCCGAACAGCCGTTTGAAAATACCGCCTTTTTTCTCCTCTTCTTCTTTGTTGGCGGGCGGCATATCTTCTCCGCCACCCTCGCCTCCCGGCAGGGGCAAAGGTTTGTCTGTCCGTTCGTCAATGGGCGTGGTGTAGTAGGCGACAATTTGCTCCCGGAGCGTGGAGTCCCCCTGTTCGTTGAGCAACATATCCAACGAATCGGGTGCGATGCTTATCCAAGGGTGGCAATTCAAGGCGGTCAAAACTTCGGGCTTGGGCGTGGGGAATTTTTCATTGAGCATGCCGCCCAATTTTTTATCGTTGGCCACCTTGTGCCAAAACCACGCGACAATGGGCAGCGCCATCGAAGCGCCCTGCCCGAGGCTCATGGAACGGAATCGTACGGCAGGGCTTGCCGCGCCCACCCAAGCGCCCGTGACAAGTTGCGGGTTGTAGCAAATAAACCAGCCATCGGCTTGGTTCTGCGTCGTGCCCGTTTTTCCCGCAAAATCACCTCGAACGCCGAAGCCATATCGCAAGCGGGCGCCTGTGCCATAATCCACCACGTTCTGCAACATTTTGGTCATCGTGGCAGCCTGATTGGTGGAGAGTGCCTCCACGAAAGGGCCAAGCTTGGGGTTTTGGGTCAGTTCTTCCTTGTAATCGTACACCACTTCACCGTCGCGGCTGAGCACTTTGAGCACGGTGACCGGCTCTGGGCGCACGCCTTGGTTGGCCATTGTGCCATACACTTTTATCATGTCGTAAAGACTGATGTCGGCAGCGCCGAGGCTGATGCCGAACTCGCGGCGAAGTTTGGCCGTGACACCCATTTTTGCCGCCAAATCAATAGTGGACTGAATGCCTACCTTTTCTATAAGCTGCGCGGCCACCACATTCACCGAGCGAGTGAGCGCTCCTGACAAAGAATAATACCCCCCATAGCGTTCGTCGGCGTTGTGCGGCTCCCAATCCACGATTTTCGTGATTTCGTTGGGCAGGTAGAAGCAGGGTGAAATGTTTGATTGCAAAGCAGCCGCATACACGATTGGCTTGAACGTGGAGCCAACCTGCCGTTGCGTCTTGATATGGTCGAGCTTGAAGTATTTGAAATTGGTGCCGCCCACCCATGCGCGCACATAGCCGTTGCGATGGTCCATCGCCATGAAGCCGCAATTGAGCAAACAGAAATAGTAGCGCACCGAATCGAGCGGGGAAAGGGTGGTGTCCACCTCGGAGCCGCCGTTTTTCCAAGCGAAAATTGTCATTTTCACGGGCTTCTCGAATTCTTCCAATGCTTGCCCTTCGTTCAGCCCAGCTTCTTTGTACGATTCCCAACGATTGCTGCGCCTCACCCAATCGAGCACCCACTTGTCGTCGCCCCAAGGTTTTTCTTTTTTGTAGTTCTTCCAATGTTGGTCGAATTGTTTTTGCAGCTCTTGCATGTGCTTTTCCACTGCCTCCTCAGCGTATTGCTGCATTTTTGAGTGCAGGGTGGTGTATATCTTGAGGCCGTCGGTGTAGAGGTTGTATTTCTCCCCGTCCTTTTTTCGATACTTTTCCAACAGTTTCGGCATCACGTCGGTGCGCAGGTGCTCGCGGAAATAGGTGCCCGTGCCAGCATTGTTGCTATCCACGTTGTAGCGACGAGCGCCGACGGGCTTTTGGCTCAGGGTGTCGTATTCCGCTTGGGTGAGGTCGCCGTTTTTCACCATTTGCATCAGCACCACGTTGCGGCGTTTCTTGGCGTTTTCGGGGTTTCGCACGGGGTTGTAGTAAGTAGTGGCCTTCAACATCCCGACCAGCGTGGCTGCTTGGTCCACCGTGAGGTCTTTGGGTTTTTTATCAAAATACTGCCGCGAAGCCACGTTGATGCCAAACACATCGCCCCCGAAGGGCACGGTGTTGAGGTAAAAGCTCAACAGCTCTTGTTTGGTATAGACTTTTTCGAGGCGGATGGAGATAAAGTTCTCTCGAATTTTGCTGACGATAAGGCCCAGCCCGGGAATCTTGTATTTTTTGCGGGGGTAAAGATTTTTGGCCAACTGCTGACCCAACGTGGAGCCTCCACCCAGCCCTTCGCCGGAGAGCAGGCCATAGCCCACGCGCAGCCAGCTTTGAAGGTCCACGCCGCTGTGTTCCAGAAATCGCCTGTCCTCGGTGGCGATGAGCGCGTTCACGATGAAGGGCGACACATTGTCGAGCGTGACAGCCGTGCGGTTTTCGATAAAAAATTTGCCAATCAACATGCTGTCGGCAGTATAAATCTCTGTGGAGTTGGCCGTCTCTATGCTTTTGAGTTCAGTAGTGGTGGGCAGTTTGCCAAAAAAACCGACCCATACGCCTAACACGAGAAAAAGCAGCAGGTAAATTGCCCACTTGACCAACCATCCTGCCCAGCCCAAAGTGCCTGCCACGAAAGGATGGCGCTGCCTGAAACCCGCCCATGCGGTGCGAGCTGGAGCAGTCCAACGCGACCAAGCATCGGTGGCTGGCGCCAAAAACGCCCGAACCGGAGCCGTTAGCTGCGACCAAGCGGCCCGTGCAGGGGCTGTTTTTTCAGCCAGCCACCGACGGGCGGTCTGGAGACTATTATTTTGAGACTTCAAATTGTTGTCGCTCATAGACGGGGGAAACGTTTTCGAGTCGCTTCCAAGCAGTGTTTGGGAGCGCGAAGGTAGGAAACTTTGTGGTCTTCTAACGCGCCAATTGTTCGCTCGTCATACCGAACCTGCGTTCGCGGCGCTGGTAGCTCAAAATAGCCTCAAACAGCTCTTTCCGACCAAAATCCGGCCAAAAAACAGGGGTGAAGTACAGCTCGGCATAAGCGATTTGCCAGAGCAAAAAGTTGGAGATGCGGGTCTCGCCGCTGGTGCGGATGAGCAGTTCGGGGTCGGGGATGCCACGAGTGCTCAACGAATTTTCGAACATGTTTTCATCAATTTCCGACGGTTCTATTTGCCCCGCCTTGGCTTGTTCGGCCAATTGGCGGGCGGCGCGAAGGATTTCCCACTTGGCGGAGTAGTTGAGTGCCAGCACCAGCGTGATGCGCTGGTTGTTTTTGGTCTGTTCGATGCCTTCGACGAGGGCTTTGTAGCTCGATTTGGGCAACGCCTCGATGTCGCCGATGGCCGTGAGCCGCACCCCGTTTTTGTTCAAGTCCCGAATCTCTCCTTTGATGGTCTCTACCAGAAGGCTCATCAGTGCCGTCACTTCGGCGGGTGGGCGGTTCCAGTTTTCGGTGCTGAAAGCATAGAGCGTCAGAAAGCCCACGCCGATTTCGGCGGCGGCTTCCGTCACTTCGCGCACGCTTTGCACCCCGCTTCGGTGCCCCAGCACGCGCGGCATTCCTTTTTGTTTGGCCCAGCGGCCATTGCCGTCCATGATGATAGCGATATGACGGGGTACCTTGTCGGGGATGATGAGCGATTTCAGGTCGGACATATTTCTATGAAAAGGTTGGAGGATTGACGGGTTTGCAGGTCTTGTTTAGCGGAACCCCTTTGCTTCGGGTTTCAGCCGACATTCGTAGAACCCTCAAAGGTATTTCAAAATGCTGTTTTTTCAGGTTTCAACATGATGTGACGGCGCTTTGCAAGATTTTTTTCCCGTCATTTCATTTTCAAATTTCAAAAAATGCGAACCTTCGCCGGAAGGGCAGGGTGGGGCACGCTTGTTTCGGCATCGAGCCTTGGGAAAACACGGCACGCGCTTCATCCATTTGCCTTAACGCACAAACCTGACAACCCGCCGCGCATGGAGTGGTCACGCCATGCGCGAAACCCGTAAAAAAAGTTATGCACAAAGAAGCCCGCCACCGCTACAACGCGACATTCACCCCCGAAAAATACCAAGCATTTCTCGACACCGTGAACACGGCCTACGGGGAAGCCTGCACGTTCCGCGTGTCGGAGACACCGATTTTTGTGCCCAAATCACTAAAAGCCCAGCTGTTGAAAGGGGTGGAAGATATTTGTGCGGTCATCACGCAGCCAGATTTCGTGCAGCGCAGCGAGGCCGCGCTGCCCGCTCACCTGAGGGTGCCGGGCGAGGATGCGCACACGATGTTTTTGCAACTCGATTTTGGCGTGTGCCGCGACGCGGACGGGCATTTCACGCCACAACTCATCGAGATGCAGGGGTTTCCCTCGCTCTACTTTTTCCAGCACCTGTTGGCCGAGTCGTACCGCAAGCATTTTGAGATTCCGGCGACGTTCCACCATTTGTTCGGCGGCCTCGACGAGCATGGCTACATCGAGCTGCTCCGGCAGGTCATCGTGGGCAATTCCAAGC
Source organism: Saprospiraceae bacterium (assembly GCA_026129545.1). Lineage (NCBI taxonomy): Bacteria > Pseudomonadati > Bacteroidota > Saprospiria > Saprospirales > Saprospiraceae > Saprospiraceae bacterium. The sequence continues at coordinate 756,108 of JAHCHX010000002.1, read as the reverse complement.
CGGAGAACGTCATTTTGCTAGAAGTGGAACCCGAAAAGCAAAACACCCGAATTGATTTTTGGGGAAGCCAAAAATATCTCGGCATCAAGGTACTGTGCCTTTCCAAACTCAAGCGCGAAGGCCGCGACCTCTACTATCTCGACGACAACGGGCGGCGCGTGGGCGTGGAGCGCATCTACAATCGCATCATTTTTGACGAACTGGAAAAACGCGCCGACCTGCCCCGCGAATGGGACCTGACCTCAGAGGTGAACGCGGAATGGGTCGGCCATCCCAACTGGTTCTTCCGCATCTCAAAACACACCTTGCCATTTCTTCAAAGCGATTTTGTGCCGAAAACGCTTTTTGTCAACGAATTGAAAGAAATTCCGAGCGACCTCGAAAATTGGGTGTTGAAGCCACTCTTTTCCTTTTCCGGGCAAGGCGTGAAAATCAACATCAACCGTGCCGATGTGGAAAATGTGGACAATCCCGCCAATTTCATCCTCCAACGCAAGGTCGAATATGTGGCGGGGGTGGAAACCCTCAATCCCGCCGAGCCTTCCAAGTGTGAAATCCGCATGATGATCGTTTGGGATAAAAACTGGGACAAACCCCGACTGGTCAACAACCTCGTTCGCATGAGCAAAGGCGAGATGGTGGGTGTGCGCTACAACCAAGGCAAAGATTGGGTAGGCGCAAGCGTTGGCTTTTTTGAACCTTGATGCCCCATGCTTTTCTACGCGCCAAAAATCGAACATGGCTTCGCGCACCTCGACGAGGAAGAAAGCCGACACTTGCTCACCGTGCTGCGCCGCAAGCCGGGCGACCGACTGCAACTGACCGATGGCAAGGGCTTTTTCCACGAGGCCGAACTAACCGAAGTGGGCAAACGCCATGCCCTCGCCCATATCCTCTCCTCCACAGCAACCCCGCCCGAGCATTCCACGCATCTGCACATCGCCATAGCTCCCACCAAGCAAATGGAGCGTTTCGAGTGGTTTTTGGAAAAAGCCACCGAAATCGGCGTGGGCGAAATCACCCCCTTGCTCTGCCAACGCTCCGAACGCGACACTATCCGAATGGACAGGCTGGAAAAAATCCTTGTGTCCGCCATGAAACAGTCGCTTCGCGCCCGACTGCCAAAACTGAATGAACTCACTCGTTTTCAAACATTTGCCCTTAACGCCTCGGCATCGCAAAAGCGCATTGCTTGGTGCGCCTCCGCGCCTTTGCCACACCTAAAATCAACCCTCTCGCCGACGCAAAGCGCCGTGGTCGCCATCGGCCCCGAAGGGGATTTTTCGCCAGCCGAAATTGAGTGGGCGCTTCAGCAGGGCTTTCAGGAAGTCAGCCTCGGCACCGCCCGCTTGCGCACGGAGACGGCTGGCATATTGGCAGTGAGCGTGTTTATACCTTGATTCGCTAGGATTTGTTAGATGAACATGATTGATATTCTTGATTTTGAACAGATTGCGATTGCAGCCATGCCCAAAACCTAACGGCGCGAAGTATAACTTGCTGTAAACGCATCCGCTAAATTGGGTTGACTTAACCACATTGAGACTGTTTGGAAAAACGTGCCGCCTCGACGGACGGGAGTTTACTTTTTAAAAACAACGCCCCACTCCAGAAAAATCAAACCCGCCAACACAATCAGTTCAAGCACAAAATAGGTGCTTCCCCACAAGGGCAAGTCAAGGTCGGCCCCAAACACCAGCCAGAGGGTCAGAAGACCGTACAGCGTGTTAGCCAGCGCTATCCCGGCCAAGTATGGCCGCCACCGAACGGGGGCCAAAAAATAACAGGCAAGCGAGTACGCCGCAAAAACGCAGGCCACGCCTGCCAAAGGAAAAAGGATGCCCAGCGGCACCCCAAAAGTGTCTGGGAAACGAGGGAGGAGGATGCCCAAGCAGGTCGCAGAGAGCATGGCCCCCAAGCCGTCCAAGAGGAAAATCTTGTGTGGTGTTGCCAGAAATGACGTGATGATGGAGGCCATGCTGTTTGATTCTTTTTGCTTATAGGCTCAAAAGTACGCCCGATACATCAGGTTCGGGAAAAAACCGAACTGCGTCATGTGGCCGATGTTGCCCGGCTCGCTCGCGTCGTAGAACTCCATAATCCGGCCCTTGTGGTTGGTGATATTGTCGAGGTTGAGAAAAATCTCGTGCGTGGCCCGGTGCTTGTTCCATTTGTAGCTCGCCGACAGCAGCACCTGATAGGGCGTGTCGAGACCGGTCTCGTAGGCTTTGTCGTAGTCCCAGTAGCGGTTGGCAGCGGGGTCGGCGGCGAGATTGCCCTGTGCGTCGCGCAGCAGCGGGATGATGCGACGGGCGCCGCCGACAAAGACTTTGGCGTTCAGGCCGAGCGTCTGGTTTTTGCGCTTGCCCAACCCGGGGAACTCCTTGCCGCAGAGGAAGTTGACCATGTAGTTGCCGTTGAACGGCGTGTTGCGCTCACGACCGTCGAGGGGGGTGTATTTGGATTCAAACAACGAGGCGTTCAGCAGGAAGTAGTAGTGGCGGCTGAAAAACTTTTCGAGCGTCAGTTCCACGCCGTAGTTGCGCCCCTTGCCTTCGTTCACCAAATCCACATAGCGGAAGTCCAGCCCTTCCACGATGGTGGCGAAATAACTGGTGTCCACGTTCTCGACGGGCAGGTTGTAGAGGCGTTGGTAGTAGAATTCGAGTTTGGCCCGCATATCCTTGCCGATGCGCCGCTCGAAACCGAGCAGGTAATGGTCGGCTTTCAGCAGGTCGAGGTCGCGGTTTGGCTCGGCGACGCTGCCATCGGGCTGCTCCACTTTGGCAAAATAGTGGTGGATGCTCTCCATGGTGCTGTGCTTGCCGTAGCCGAGGCGGACGGCCCAAGCCGGCGCGGGGAGGTATTCGAGCGCGAGCCGCGGCTCGAGGGTGCTCTTTTGGTTGAGCAGCACGTTCATGTTGTGCAGGCCCGCCACGAAGGAGAGTTTTTCGGTGGGCCGGTATTTCCAGGTGGCGAAGTTGCGCACCGTGCCAACTTTTTCGGCAAAATCGAGCAACACAAACCGCTCGTTTTCGGCGCCCCGCAGTTGGCTCTGCGCGAAACGGTAGTCGAACAGGGTGTACTTGGAGCCGATTTGGACCTTGTGCCGGGCGTTGAATTTGTGGTGGAGCGTGGCCGATGCACGCCAGACGGGTTTTTGCAGAGTACCCTGAAAATTCAGCCGTTTGCTGATGACCGAGTCGCGCAGAAACACGCCCTTGTCGTCGTACAATTTTACGATGCCCGCCTCGAAAATGTCGTCTTCGATGCCCTCGTTCGAGTAGGTGAGGGCGGTGTTGAGCATGGTCTTTTCGCCAAAATTGACGGCGTGTTTGATGCCCGTGTTGAACAGGTGCGCTTTTTTGTCAAAATCGTTTCGGATTTCGGCTCGGGAGGCGTTCGTGCCCGGAATCACCCAGATGGCCGGGGTCACGTCCTCAAAACGGAAGGTGCTCAAGCCCCCCAGCCCGTACACCGAAAAAACGCCCATGTGGCGGGTGGGGAGCACGAGTTTGAAGGTCATGTCTTGAAATTTGAGCACCCCGCCGATGTCGCCGAGCAGCCCCAATTGGCTGAGCAACCCCGCCGTGGAGTAGCGGTAGTTGACTAAAAAAGAGCCGCCGTAATCTTTTTTGAACGGGCCTTCGAGGGTGGCTTCCATGCCCAGCAGCCCCAGTCCGACGACCGACTCGAACCGCTCGTTGTTGCCCGCGCGCAACCGCACATCGTACACCCCAGAGAGCACGTCGCCAAACTCGGGTGCGAAGGCCCCGGTGAGGAAGTCGGAGGCCGCGAGCAGGTTGTTGTTCAGGATGCTGACCGAGCCGCCCACGGCGCTTTGGTCGCCAAAATGGTTGGGATTGGTGATTTGTTCGCCTTCGAGTCGCCATTGGACGTACTTGGGCGAGTTGCCGCGCACGATGATATCGTTGGAGCCGTCCTGCGTGCTGGTGATGCCTGCGAAGTTGGCGAGGATGCGCGAGGGGTCGTTGAAGCCGCCGGCGTAGCGGTTGGTTTCCTCCGGCGAGATGGCGCGGGCGCCGAGCAGCGCCATCTCGTTGAGGGCTTCGCCCTTGTTGCGGCCGGCCGTGACGGTGGCCGTCGCGAGCGTGTGGGCCGATTCGCGCAGCTCGAGCGCCAGCACGACCTCTTTGCCGGAGTTGACCACGATGTTCGGGATGGCAAGCGCATCGTAACCGAGGTAGGTCACGCGCAGCGAGACCCTGCCGACCGGCACTTTTTCGAGCCGGAAACGACCTTGCGCGTCAGTGACGCCACCGATGACGTTGCCGTGCTCCCCGTTTGGGGCAGCATCGGCGTGCAGGGACACGGTAGCCCCGACCAATGGCAGCCCGCTGTCGGCATCCTGCACGGTGCCTCGGACGGTTTGGGTGGGGATTTGACCAAAAAGTTGGAAACTGAAAAAGACGACAAGCCAGGCCGTCAGACCGAGTTTTTGCTTCATAAGACGTTGCTTTTAAAATTTGAAGCAAAGGTCAGGGCGAGCGTGGCTGCGGTTCATTGACTTTGGGTAAGAAGTGGTTTTGAAAGCGATGATTGGCCGAAATTTATTTGCCCATTATTCGCTTCCGAATCCGGCTCAGCGAATCCGGCGTGATGCCGAGGTAGCTCGCCAGTTGGTATTGCGGTGCGCTGCCGTGTTCGAGGCCAACGGGTCAATCAGTACCGCCGCCACCGCCGGCTCGGCGAAACAGCGCCGAAGCGCCGACCGCATCATGTCGGAACCGCAGCCTTTCCTGGTATCTTCCGCTTCGCCAATCCAAATGTCAATGGCCCGCAGATTGTCGGGCACATCGCCCCAATAGTGCGTTTCTTCCCGCACCGGGTCAATGATTTGCGCAAAGCCGATGGGCCGCCCGGCCAATTCAGCGATAAGTTGTTCGCGCCAATCGGGGGCGCGGAGCAGTTCGGTTTCTCATTCCCAGTCGTCGTTCGGGTCGGATTCTACGAGGTGCGGCTGCTCGTCCCAGTGTTTGAGCAAGGCGAGGTCGGCGATGGTGGCGGGGCGGAGATGGAGCATTTTGGTCAAAAAATTTATGTAAACAAAGAGGCCCCAGATGGGGAAGTGCATCAAAAACCAGCGTCCAGCATGGCGTTGTGCTGCAAATTAAAATCAAATCAAGGTCTGTACGGGAAAAATTGGTAAGTCGTCGGGCAGTATCGGTACCGCTACCGGGTCGGGGCGCCCCCACCTTTGTGTCATCAAATCGAACAAGCATTTTCACATTCTTAAAAAGAAAAAACGATGACACAGTTTACTGTCCCCACCCGCGACCAAGTTTCTGAAAACAACCAAACGCTTTTTGACAACCTGCAAAAAGGCCTCGGTTTTGTGCCGAATCTATACGCCTATTTTTCCAAAAGCGACACCGCGCTGGGCGATTATCTCGCGCTGCAAAATCGTAAAAGCACTCTCCGCGCCAAAGAACGCGAGGTCATCAACCTCGTCGTCAGTCAAGTGAACAACTGCCGCTACTGCCAATCGGCGCACACGGTGCTGGGCAAAATGAACGGCTTCACAGACGAACAAATCCTTGAAATCCGCAGCGGTGAGGCTTCTTTCGACCCGAAACTCGACGCGCTCGCCCGTTTTGTCCGTTCGCTCACCCTACGTCGCGGCAAACCCGAAGCCACCGCCACTCAAGCCTTGTTCGCCGCCGGCTACAACGAGGCCAACCTTGTGGACATCATCATTGTTGTAGGCGACAAAATTATCAGCAACTACATCCATGGTGTGACACAGTTCGCTATTGATTTCCCGGTAGCACCTGTTTTGGAAGAGGCTTACGCTGGGTAAGACAAGTTTGTAAGGCGGGCTTACAGGGTTTGCGGATTTTTCATTTCAAATCCTGCAAATCCTGCGAGCCTTGTTTGAATCCCAAATCCTGAGTCCATTCTTCATTTAAATTTTCACTCATGAAATATACACTTTTGCTTGCCATAGTTCTCTTTTTTATAGTTGGCGTTTTTGCCCAAACCGAAACCAAATCTGTGCACGCCACCAAAGCCGGGGCTATCAAAGGCTACGACCCGGTGGCCTATTTCACCCAAAACAAACCTTTAAAAGGCGCGGTGGACATCACATTCGAGTGGAACGACGCGACTTGGCATTTTGCTTCCGCTGAAAACCGCGACTTGTTCCATCAAAACCCTGAAAAATACGCCCCACAATATGGCGGCTGGTGCGCTTACGGCTGGGCACAGGGTTATCCTGCTAAAACAGAACCCCAGGCGTGGAGCATCGTGGACGGCAAACTCTACCTCAACTACAACCTTTCGGTGCGAGCGGACTGGAACAAAAAACGGGCGGAATACATCCAGACCGCCGACAAAAACTGGGCGAACGCCGTCAAGAAATAAGCACCCGTGTCACGTTTACTAAACTTTTAAAAGTTTAGTAGACGCCATTTAAGTTGATATAAAACATGCATTACGAGTACAAAGAGCCAGCCGTTGGCGGGCAATTTTTGATGGCGGTGGAGCATCCCTCGTTCGAGCGGTATTTTTTTCGCGAACGCGACCAAAAACTACTCGCCATCGTGTGGAACCGGGGCTTGGCGCAGACCATTACGGTGGACGAATCAGCGTATCATTTTCCCGAAAACGCTTTTTTGAGTCTCAATGTGAGCCACTCGTTCCGAATCGAACGCCCGACAGACGCGGTGGTGTGGCAGTTCAACCGCGAGTTTTATTGTATCGTCGACCACGACCAAGAGGTGTCGTGCGCGGGGCTGTTGTTCTACGGCTGGCGCGGTGTGGAGCCGATTTTCCCCGCCGAGGCCGACACGCGGCAGTTCAACTTGTTGACGCAGGTTTTTCGGGAAGAGTTTGAGACACAAGACAATATTCAGGGCGAAATGCTGCGCGTTTTGCTCAAACGCCTCATCATCAAACTCACTCGTTTAGCAAAAAAACAGTTTCTCAACGACGCCGTCAACGAACCTGAATTGGACCTGGCGCGGCAGTTCAATATGCTTGTGGAAAACAACTATAAAAACCTCCACCAAGTGCAGGACTACGCTCGGCTGATGTTCAAATCGCCGAAAACGCTCAGCAACCTCTTTGCCCGCTACGGCCAAAAAAGCCCGCTGCAAATCATCTCCGAACGCATTTTACTGGAAGGCAAACGCCAGTTGATGTACACCAACCGGCCCAACAGCGAAATTGCATTCGACCTCGGCTTTGAAGAACCTGCGCATTTCAGCCGTTTTTTCAAAAAAATGGCGGGCCAAAGTCCCTCGGATTTTAAGAAACAGTTGAAAGCGTGAATCACGGACGGGGGGCTCTCCCCCCACTCTTGGGTTTTTCGTCGTTGCACTCGAACACGATATGCCCAACATACACCTTGCGTACCAATTAGGTCTTGCCAACAGCATGAGGCGGACCCGACGTCCAACAAACGAAACCAGTTTTTGTCGGGTCTCGAGCGCGGTGTTGTTGTAAGGTGGAGACGCCAACGGCGGCAGAAAACGTTGACATTTATCAAGACTCGTGGAAAGAGTGGGGCTGACCTTTGCCCTAGATTTTTCAACCAACTCTTTTCACATCATGAACAAACTATTAAGTCTTGGCCGCTGGCTATTTATTCTTTCTTTTTCGATGTACGTCATGCTGCATTTAGCCCTGCCCGACGTGGGTGTGCAGCAGTTCGTTCCGAAGTTTTTACCCTTTCCCTACTTCTGGAATTACTTTACAGGCGCTTGCATTCTCGCCTTCATCGTGAGCGGCATCATCGGCAAATACGACAAACTCGCCGCTCTGCTCATGGCGCTCTATATTCTCATCGTCATCGTGTTCGTCCACGCTCCCAAAGCCGCCACCGACCAGATGGATATGCTCAACATTTTCCGCAACACGAACATGATTGGCGGCCTGCTGATGTACGCCGCCGCTTTTGCCCGCGACAAGCGACTTGTCGGCTAAATTTTTTCAAATAATTGATAACCAATAACTCATCGCTATTTTCCACACCATGCTCACCACTATTTCTGCAAAAATCACCTTCTCCAACGTGGAGCCTTCGGTGCTCTACAATCTCTACATGAACGCCGAACAACACGCTGCCACCACTGGCGCGCCTGCCGAAATCCGGGAGGAAACTGGCGCGGTGTTTAGCCTCTACGGCGGCTATTGTTTTGGAAAAAACCTGCATCTTGAGCCTAACAGCCTCATCGTGCAAACATGGAAACCCGCCAACTGGCCGGAGTCGCAAAACACCGTTCTGACGCTTCGATTTGAAGCCGAAGGCGGCGACACGCACGTTTATCTCAGTCAGGCCAATCTGCCGTCAGAAGAAGCAGCCTCCATAGAAAAAGGCTGGAGCGAATGGTACTGGGACAAATGGCGGGCGTACTTGGCGAGTCATTGATAACTATATGAGCTGTTTCTTGAAACGGTTGCTAAACCTCCAAAAGTTTAGTAACCGTTTTTTCATTTTTGCGAACACTGATTTTTCAAAACAGAAATGACGGTGGCGCCACGTATTTTTGCTGCCATGTTCCAACGCCTCACCGACTATATCCGCGCCCGTGTGGAAGCCGACGACGCATCGTTGAACTTCGTGCTTTCGCATTTTAAGCCCGCGAAAGCCAAGCGCGGCGAACTCTTGCTTAATTTCGGCGACGTGTGCCGCTACTGCTATTTCACGAACAAAGGCGCGATTCAGATTTTTTATTTGGACAAAAACGGCGATGAAGCCACAAGGGATTTTGTGTTTGAAGGCACATGGGTCACGGAATTGAGCAGTTTTATCCATCAAAAACCCGCCAAAGAAAGTTTCAAGGCGCTCGAGCCCTTGGAGTTGCTCGCCATCAGCCGCGACAATTTTTTCAAACTCGTGGAGGCCGTGCCACAGTTTGCGCATATTTATCAGAAGAATTTGGAACTCTCTTACACCCGCTCGGTGGAGCGCATCGGCAGTTTTGTGAGCATGGACGCGGAGCAGCGCGTCCGGTGGCTCTACGAAAGCCAGCCCCATCTGCTCACCCGCCTTTCCAACAAAGCCGTCGCGTCGTATCTCGGCATTTCGCCGGAGACGCTGAGCCGGATGAAGGCGCGATTGTGAACGCACTTTACTTCTTTTGGCTTGTCTGTTTGCACGAGCAAACTATTTTTGCCTCAATGACCAACGAGCAGTTCAAAGACTTCGCGCCCGGCACCCCGACCGCGCCCGGCATTTACAGATACATGGATGCAGAGGGCGTTATTCTCTATGTGGGCAAGGCGAAAAACCTGCGCAACCGCCTTTCCTCCTATTTCGGCGACAAAAAATACCAACTCGCCAAGACGAAAGTGCTGGTGCGCCACGCCCACCACATCGAGTTCACCATCGTGGAGACGGAGCACGACGCGCTGCTGCTCGAAAACTCGCTCATCAAAAAACACCAGCCACGCTACAACGTGATGCTGAAAGACGAAAAATCGCCCCTGATTTACGTCTGCATCAAAAGCGAACGATTCCCACGCGTGTTCCTGACGCGGAAAGTCATCAAGGACGGCTCCACCTATTTCGGCCCTTACCTGCACAAATTCAATGTGGACCAAATCATCGAGTTGATTCGCAAACTCTTCCAACTCCGCACCTGTACGCTCCATCTTTCTCAGGAAAATATTTCAAAAGGTAAATTCAAACCCTGCCTCGAATATCACATCAAAAACTGCGCGGTGCCCTGCGTGGGTTTGGAAACGGAAGAATCGTACAATCGAAAAATCGAGCAAATCAAAAACATCCTGAAAGGCAATTTCGCCGCCGTGAAGGCACATTTGAAAGAAGAAATGCAGCGGGCGGCGGAAAATCTGCAATAGCCTTTCGCCGGAAATCATCGTGCCGTTCGAGTTGCCGCAAGCCCAACTTTCCGAAAGTTTGCGACTTTCGGAAAGTTCGCCGCAAGTTGTCATCACCGTCCCCAAAATCGGCGACAAGAAAAAACTGCTCGAACTTTCGGAAAAAAACGTGCAGTAGCACCTACTGCAAAAGGAAAAGCAGGAGGCAAGCGCCACCGGCAAACAGACCTCCGCCGAGCGCATCCTGCGCACTTTGCAAGCCGACCTGCACATGGAAGAAGTGCCGCTTTGGATTGAGTGTTTCGACAACTCCAACTTACAGGGAACCAACCCCGTGTCGAGTTGCGTCGTGTTCAAAAACGCCAAACCCGCCAAGCGCGACTACCGCCACTACAACGTGAAATCGGTGGAAGGCCCCAACGACTTCGCCTCGATGGAGGAGGTCGTCTATCGCCGCTACAAACGCCTGCTCGCCGAGGGTCAGGGCTTGCCGCAACTTGTCATTATAGATGGCGGCAAAGGTCAACTCAGCGCGGCCATGAAAAGCCTGCGAGCGCTCGATTTGGAAGGTAAAATGACTGTTGTCGGTATCGCCAAGCGCCTTGAAGAAATCTTCTTCCCCGACGACCCCGTGCCGGCGCTTATCAATAAAAAGTCAGAATCCCTCAAACTCATCCAGCAAGCCCGCAACGAGGCGCACCGATTCGGCATCACTTTCCACCGCAACCAGCGCAGCAAAAATTTTATCAAAACCGAACTGACCGAAATCCCCGGCATCGGCGCGAAAACGGCAGAGAAACTCTTGCAGCATTTCGGCTCGCTGGCGCGGCTACGGGCGGCGGAAATGGCCGAGGTGGAGAAGGTGGTGGGGAAGGCGGCGGCGGGGAAGGTGAAAATACATTTCATTTAATAATGTCACGAGGATGCATTTTCATTTCTTACTTCTTGGATTGAGAGAAAGTGGAGGATACATTTGTTTGAGAAACCGCGATAAACCACCTGCTTCTTAACAAACCTAACCAACTATGCCCAACACCAACGACAGCCGCCCTGGAAGGCCTACCAACCTTGATGTCCCATTCCACATGGCAAAAACCCTGTGGGGTGGGGTTTGGCAAAAGTTCTGCGATGAACGCATGGACAAAATCAAAAACCTGACAAATGGCGCCAAGCTCGAAATGCTCGCGCAAATCGTCGAGATTGGCCTCGAACCAGTAAAAAAACTTAAGCGTGAGATAGAAAGAACGCCCAGCCCAAATACAGTAGCCATGAGCAAAGTCGCTATTTCTGGATTGTGCGACTACCTGCCCGATGAAGAGATGAAACAAAAAATCTTTGCCAGCGTAGAAGACCCCGAAGTGATGAAATTAGACCCATACTTTGGCTGGTATCGCCTTTATTGGCGTGAAAAACGCAACGGAGCATGGAGCGTCCGCAGCAGCAAGATGCAATTGGGGGCAGGTGAAACCAGAGTCGTAGGTGAATTATCACCTGAATTGACAGGTGGGAGAGCGGCGCTAAAAAACATGAACTTATTCTGCGCAGTAGAAGATGAGTACAAGATTAGTCAGTTCATTTTCAACGTGGGCACTGTTGAAGAGAACAATTTGAATTTCATTCCGGGGCTTTGTCTCACTGTCAATGCATCGGCTGTGCCAACAATGGTTGCTGTATTACTTGTTCGCGAAAACCAAGATGGCGACGAGCCTGATGAAGCATTTCTCAACCGTTATTTCGACCGCTACTGTGGCCGAAGCTTGGTACGCGGTATCCCTGTAGACTGGTTTCTCAACGGCTCAAACGAATATCGTATCGGCGGCCTATTTGGAAATTGGTACATCTACTCTGCCAATGTAAACGGAATTATACGGCGCGGCAAGATTTGCATACCCAGCGAGTACAACTTGCGCTACCAAGGGACACGACACGAATTCAAAAAAGGGAGGATAGAAATTTTCAACCACACGTGTGTCGTATTGGATTTCGACAATGACTACAAACATCTCCACTTGATTGGGCGAATTGGCGACGGTTCAGACCTGCAACAGCGGCGTTACATCCCATGCATCTATTCTTCCACAGGCAATGAAGGCCGAACCCTCAAATCAGGTGTCTCGATTATGCGCAAAGAAACTGAAAAGGTCTTCGAAGAAATGACAACAGGAGTGTACACCGCGGACAATTACCCGCAAGAGCTAGAACCAAAAGATTTGAAATTTTTGCTCCGCAAAAAGGGAGGGGAAGAGCATTGAAAAATGTTTGCACAGCGTCGCAATTTTATTACCCCCCCCTCCCAGGGCAAACGCATCAAAATGGCACAAACCTCGGAGAGGTCAAATGTTGGTAGAAACGCCCCATTTCCGCGGTGTTTACGATCCCAGCGGGGTCGAATGTTGGTGACCTGTTTGCTGCGATAGACATTTGACCTCTCCGAGGTCGTGATAATGATCACAAAAACACACCATTTCTACCAACATTTGACCTCTCCGAGGTCGGTTGTGTTTTGATGCGTTTGCCCTGCCCCCCCTCCCAATAAAATTCCCAACACAAGTATTTGCTTTTTGTCAGGATACTTATGGCATTGAAAACCAACAGGGTAGAGCCAAACTATTTCATTTTAATTCTTTCAATTTAATGTGATTTAAACGATCAAAAACCATTAGGAAAACTGAAATCGTGAGTTGATATTTGTTCAACCAAAACGAAAAACAACCCTGTATCATCCACATAAAAAACCTTTCGTTCCCGCGTACAAGACAGGTCAGCCTCCGGGCAAAACAGCAACCAAGTCACTGGATGGCTTGGGCTGCCAGAGACTCGCTTGCCTTTTGGGAAGAGTAACTCGTCAGAAAACTACCCTTTTGAACCGCCCCAAAAAACCATTTTCACCATTACTTAAAACGCCGAAGCTATTATGCATCCACCGTAACCTTTCGCCTTTCGTCGCTGCTCGGGGGGCAGTGTCGAAAAAGCCACTCCCAGTTCAGCTTAGTAGAGTTGGGAAAAACCACCAAAATTTTTAACTTTCAAAATTCTCAACAACATGAAAAAGCACATTCAATTGCTCGCGCTTTCGCTGCTCGTGATTATAGCGGCGATTTACACGGCTTGCCAAAAAGAGGAAGAAAATGTTGAAACCATCCTTCTCTCTGAGGAATCAGAAGGTCGTTTTGAAAAAGATTTTACAATCTATGATACTCAAAATGGAACAATTTTTACCGTCCACATCGCTTCAAATGAACAAAGCCTCGTGGACTTGTTCAACGCCGAAACTGTTAATGCAAATTGGACAACCGAAAGTGAAGGTCTTGTCGTAGAAGAAGATAGTCATGATGACGTCTTCAAACAATCGCTCCCCGACGGCAGAAAAATCGTAACCGTATATCTCAAATACATTCAGGCCACCACTGACAATGTGGACGATGTAGCATACGGTATGAGCTTCTCCGATGATATTTTGGTCGGTCTGGAAGCGGCGAAAGCCAAAATGGTTGTTCGGTTGGACAAAACAGAAATTTCAAACGGTTTTAGCCGTGACTATGCTGAGGTAAGTTGTAAGAAACTTCGAGTAAAAGGTACCGGCAAAGTCACTACTCGCATGAACTGGGGACCTAATGGTTGGTTCCGTAAAGACTTACATGTTGGCATGAAAATTAATCCTTCGACTTGGTCGTATTGCATAATTTGTGAGCACGGATACCCTAAGAATACTATCAAGGAGTTGGAAGGCGGTTTTACAAGTTTCCAAACTCGTTCCAAATGCGATTCTAATTGGTAAAATGTAGTTAAGGCTGAATCAAACGTGGTGACAACCGGTAATCAATCGGTAAAACTGAATAAATTCATTTTCCCAGCGGGCTTTAAACCCTGCTGGGCTTTTTTTACTCTACCGTTTGTCCTGGAGGACTACACCCCCACCTGAAACGTCCGCATACTTATCCCGCCCAGCGTCACTTCTTCATAAGTTTGTTTGATTTCCTCTTTTTCGCCTGCGAGGCCGAGGCTGTAGAGCATCGGGATGTAGTGGTCGGTCGTCGGCACGGCGAGTTTGCCTACTTCGCCTGCCTTTTCGTAGGTCACGAGCGTTTGGAAGTCGCGGCTGGCGATTTTTTCCTTTGCCCAATTGTCGAATTCCACAGCCCAGTCGTAGGGCCGGGTGTCGCCTGTGCGCAGGCGCTCCATGCTCAGGCGCAGGTTGTGTGCGATGTTGCCGCTGCCGATGAAGCGACTTACGTTTACGAAACTTTTGAAAGTTTCGTAAACGTGGGTGCTTAAAAATATGATTTTCAACACTTTGGATTTTCCAACTCTTGATTCGCATTTTTTATGAAAATCAATTTCGTAGAGGGTGAGCATCCTCGTTTTGCGGAACTGCAACCCGATAATTTACGGAACAAATGCCGTGAATTGAGCGAGCGATGCACCGACTGAAATCCTGATGGGGGGGGGCATTAACCCCGAACATGCGTTGAGCGGAGCACAATCCTACGCCCTTTTCCAACAAGATTATTGTTTTTTCAGCGCGGAAAACGACTTTTGTCCCACGATACGCTCTACACGCCATGCGCAAAATCTCCGCCGACTTGGTTTTTCCCATAGCCCGCCCGCCCATCGCACAGGGCGTGGTCATCACCGACCCTACGGGCAAAATCCTCGCCCTCGAACGCCGCGACCAACACGACCCCGCCAGTCTGGAAATACACCGGGGCATTCTCACGCCAGGGTTCGTGAACACCCATTGCCACCTCGAGCTCTCCCACATGAAAGGCAAGGTGCATACTGGCACGGGGCTGATACCTTTCATCACAAGCGTGGTGACACAGCGCAACGCCGCGTCTGAGTTCATTGCCGAGGCCATCGCGCAAGCAGAAGCCGAGATGTTGGCAGGCGGCATCGTGGCACTGGGCGACATCTCCAACGCCCCCGACACCTTTGCCGTGAAGGCCAAGGGCCGAATGCGCTACCACACTTTTGTCGAGCTCTTCGACTTCTTGCAAACATCCGGCGCGGACAAGGCTTTTGCCGACTGGTCGGCGGTGTATGAGCAAATCGAACTGGCACCCGGCAGTGCCCGTTCGCTGGTGCCTCACGCGCCCTATTCGGTGAGCCAACGGCTGTTTCAAAAAATCAACGATTTCAACGCACCCGCCGCACCCGTCACGGTGAGCATTCACAACCAAGAAACGCCGCCGGAGAATGAGCTTTTTGAGCAGGGTAGGGGGGCATTTTTCGATTTTTATGGAAAATTCGGCATCTCGCTCGAGCATTTTCAACCCACAGGCAAACCCTCCATTCACTATGCGCTGGAGCATCTCAACCCCGCCCACCGCACGCTTTTCGTTCACAATACCCTGACCTCCAAAGCCGATATAGAGGCGGCCCACGCATGGAGTCACAAGGTTTTTTGGGCAACGTGTCCGAATGCCAATCTGTACATCGAAAACCGCCTACCTCACTACCAGCATTTCCTCGATGCCAATGCCCGCGTCACCATCGGCACCGACAGCCTCACCTCGAATTGGCAACTGTCCATTCTGGAGGAGATGAAAACAATTGCTCTATATCAGAGCTATGTGCCATTTGAGACCCTGCTGCGCTGGGCGACTTTGAACGGTGCACAGGCGCTGGGTTTTGATGACACGCTGGGTAGTTTGGAGGAAGGGAAGGTGCCGGGTGTGCTGCTGTTGCAAGGAATGGAGGCCGGTATGAAATTGAGTGCGCAGGCAAGTGTGAGAAGATTGGTATAGGCTGAAACACGATGGGGCAATAGGTAGTGTGATAGTGTGATATGTCTCGCGCCGCCGAGTTTTAAGCATGGGAAAAAGCGCAATCGAGAGTGTTCAAAATCAAGGATAGCAATCGTGGTGAGGTGCCCAATCCTGACGAATCAAGGATGATGGGCACATCTGGTCTGTGAAAAAAATTGAAACAGCCATGATAAAACGCAGAAAATTCATCAAACAAGCCGCCATCGGCACTGTGGTCGTTGGTGCTGCCGCGGTTGGCATTTCCCAAATTTTGCCCAAAAGAAAAAAAGAAAGTCTCGGCGTGGCGCTAGTGGGGCTGGGCTATTACAGCACTGACATTCTCGCGCCAGCCTTGCAACTGACAGCACACTGCCACCTCGCGGGCATCGTGACAGGCTCGCCCGAAAAGGCGGAGCGATGGAAGCGAAAACACAACCTGCCCGACAAAAACATCTACGATTACCGCAATTTTGACCGCATTGCCGACAATCCCGACATAGATGTGGTGTATGTAGTGCTTCCGCCTGTGCTCCACAAAGAATTCACCATCAGAGCGGCCAACGCGGGCAAGCACGTCTGGTGCGAAAAACCGATGGCCATGACGGCTTCAGAATGTGAAGCCATGATAAAAGCCTGTGCCGACAACAAAGTGAAACTCACCATCGGCTACCGGATGCAACACGAGCCGAACACGCAGGAAATCATCGGGTATGGCCGCAACAAGACTTTCGGGAAAATAAAGATGATTTCGGTGGCGGCGGGCTACTTCGACCCTCGCACCGACCATTGGAAGCAAAACCGCGCTATGGGCGGCGGCGCTATGTACGATATGGGGGTGTACTCGCTCAACGCGGCCCGATACGTCACTGGGGAAGAGCCGCTAGCTGTGCTGGCTCAGGAAAAAACCACTCGCCCGGAAATTTATTCCGATGTGGACGAGACCACGATTTTCCAGCTGGAGTTTCCATCGGGCGCATTGGCCAACTGCGCCACCAGCCTCGGCATGAGCATGAATTATCTGTACGTCACCGCCGAGCAAGGCTGGTATCGGCTCGACCCTTTCCAAGCATACAGCGGCATTCAAGGCGAGTCCAACAGGGGCAAACTCGCCCTGAAAATCCCCAACCAGCAGGCCAAGCAGATGGACGACGACGCGCTTGCGATTGTCAACAACACCGCCGTTATCGTGCCGGGCGAGGAAGGCCTGCGCGACATTCGGGTGGTGGAAGCCATCCAATTGTCGGCAAGAGAAGGCCGGAGAGTAATCCTTTAAATGCAAAGCGAGGCGACGATGGTGAGTCGCCGCCTCGCTGCTATCTAAGCTGTAACTACTTCAACGAAATGAGTTACACCTTGATTCTCAAATTCTCACTGCGCTTTCACGAGTGTCTTCACGCGGAAACCTTGCGCATCGGCAAGTCTGAACAGCAGCCAACCATCGGGCAGCTCGGCCAAACTGATTTGAACCGGCTCTTGGTGTAGCGCGCTCCATTCCTGCTCGCGCAACAAACGCCCAGTGGCATCAAAAATAGAGAGGCGCACATTGCCCGACACAGGCTCGTTGATTTTCAAAAACACTTCCGAGGCGGCAGGATTGGGATACAGGCTCCACGTCAAATCGCTGTTGGGCGACACAGTGGACGCAGCACCCGTGACGGTGATGAGGCCGCTGGCCACGGTGCAGCCGGTGGCATCGGTCACCGTGACGGCATATTCTCCGCCAAAGAGGTTGTTCAAATCTTTCGTATTGGCAAACGGCACCCCGTTGAGCGTCCAAGCATATAGGTAGGGCGCTAACCCGCCTGTTACGTTGATGGAGATGCTGCCATTGCCACCGCCTGTGTTGCCGCTTACTTGTTCCACCGCAACATTCATCTGCGGATGTACCGTCACGGTGAAAGTGCATTCGCCCACATTGCCGCCTCCGTCGGTGTAGCGGAAGGTCTGCGTCGTGGCACCGAGCGGGAAGGTCGAGCCAGAGGGCAATCCGTCCACCAACTCAAGTTGCACAAGGTCCACCGCGCAGTTGTCAGACACTTGTGGGAGTGAGAAAATAGCGATAGGGTTGCATAAGCCTGCTGCGACATCGTCGGGGCAGGTCAGGTTGGGCGCTTCGGTGTCTTGCTCAATAATTACAATGGTTTGAGTGGTAGAGCAGCCGGAAGCATCGGTCAGGGTGGCCTCATAGTTGCCTGCGCAGAGGTCATCGAGGAAGTTGCCAGTTTGCCCATTGTCCCACGTCACGGCGACAGGTGCATGACCGCCCGTGATGTTGAGCAGCACACTGCCGTCGCATAAGCTGGTGCAGCTGGCTGGGATAGATGTTGCCGCGACACTGATGTCCTCGGCTACAGTCACCGTGAAGCTGCAAGTGGCGCTGTTGCCACCTGCGTCAGTGTAGGAGAATACTTGTTCTGTGACCCCGGCTGGGAAGCTGACACCCGACACCAAGCCGCTTTGAAGTTCGGGTGTGACGAGCACAGGGCAGTTGTCGGTCACTTGAGGGAGCGGATAGTCCACAATGGCATCGCAGATGCCTACACTCACATTGGGCGGACAGGTCATTGTCGGTGCGATGTTGTCGGTCACTTCCACGGTAGTGGTGCCTGTGGCGGTGTTGCCGTTTTCGTCGGTAGCCGTGAGGGTGACGGTGCGAGTGCCGAGGTCGCTGCAATCA
Organism: Saprospiraceae bacterium; assembly: GCA_026129545.1. NCBI lineage: Bacteria > Pseudomonadati > Bacteroidota > Saprospiria > Saprospirales > Saprospiraceae > Saprospiraceae bacterium. The sequence goes on along the minus strand of JAHCHX010000002.1, from coordinate 737,877 downwards.
AAAGTGCTTGGGCTGACGCTCCAGCTGGCAATAGGGCCGCAATTGTCTGTGCTGCCATCATCAAACATATCGGCGGCGACAGTAGCCTGCCCGTTGGCATCCAACGCGACGGCGGCATTTTTCAAGACCAATTGTGGGGGAGTGTCGTCTCCCACCACTATTTGCACGGTTTGGCTTGCGGTACAGCCATTGGCATCTGTCACGGTGAAGGTCACGATGCCGACACCGAGGTCGTTGGCAGTCACATCCGTGTCGCCGTTTGACCAAACAAATGTATAGGGAGCAACGCCGCCGGAAATGCCTGCGGTGGCCGCCCCATTTGTCTCGCCTGCGCAACCCACGTTGGTCTGGTTTGCCACGCTGGTCAGCAATTGTGGGGGGCTGGCAATTTGAGTCGTCAATGTGATGGAGCAGCCGATGGCATCGGTTGCGGTGAGCGTGTAGGTGCCGGGGGCGAGGTTGGAGGCCGTTTGTTGGCTGGTGCCGTTCGACCAAGCGTAGCTCACATTGCCAGATGCTCCTGTGATGCTGGCGGTGGCAGAGCCGTTGTTGATGCCAAAACAATTCAGATTGACGGCTGCCACCACGCCTGTGATGGAGCAGCTTACTTCATTGACTGTGGCGGTGTTGACTTGGGTGCAACCTCTGCTGTCGGTAATGGTGACGGAGTAGGTGCCGGGAGGCAGTGCGCCGATGGCCGCCACTGTTGCCCCGGTGCTCCAAAGAATGGTGTAGGGGCCTACACCACCGGAAGGTGTGACGGTAGCCGTCCCATTGTCAAGTCCGGCCATCGTTTGGTGCGTGACGGTCACATTGGCTTGTAGCACGGCTGGTTGGGTCACCGTGACGGAGGCAGTACCTGTACATCCTTCGCCGTCGGTGACAGTGACGGTGTAGGTGCCTGCGGGCAAATTATTGACCGTTGCCGTTTGTGCGCCATTTGACCAAGCGTAGCTATAAATGGTGTTGCCGCCGCTGCCTGTTGCCCTTACTGAACCGTTGCTGCCGCCATGACAAGTGACGGCGTTCAGCAGGGTGGTGGTGGCGCCGACGGGGGTGGAAATGGTTACTTCCATGTCGTCGGATGCAGAGCAGCCATTTTGATTGTTGACTACCGTCAGCGTGTAGGTGCCTGACGTGTCGAAGCGTGCGTAGAGCGTGTTTTCGCCTCCCACTATATTGCCATCCAAGGTGGTCCATTGATAGGAAAAATTGCTCCCTTGCGAGGTGCCGAGAGGGTTGGCCAGTATAGTGGTGAAAATGCAGTTGATGGCGCGGTCTTCCCCTGCATACACAAAGGGCGGCATATTGTTCTGGTTGACAAAAACATTCAAGAGGGTAGTGCAACCGTTGGCTGGGTTGGTGGCCGTAACGGTGTAATAACCGCCCTCTGTGACCTGTGGATTTGGAATGTTTGCCGTAAAACCATTGGGGCCTGTCCATGCGAAAGTAGCGCCGAAGGTCTGCGAAGTCGCATTGACATTAGGGCTGGGATTGAAGCAGGTGACAGTGGCGGAAGTTGCGGTGAGCGTTGGCGGAATCAAGTTTTGCGTCACGGTGGCGGTTGCGGTGCTGATGCAGCCGTTGACGGGGTTGGTGACGGTCACTGTATATTGGCCTGCTATACTCACCGTGGGGTTTTGCAGCAAGGAAGCAAAACCACCGGGGCCTGTCCAAAAATATGTCACGTCTGATGTCGGAGAATTGGCGTTGAGGATGACGCTGGGGTTGGCGCACGTTTTCACGCCGCCCGTCGCAGATGCGCCGGGGGGGGTGAAATTTGAAGTCACCGTCACGGTAGCCGTTGAAAAACATCCGTTGGAGGGGTTTTTTACGGTCAGCGTATAGACACCCGATAAAATGACGAATGGGTTTTGTTGAGAGGAATTGAAGCCAGCTGGACCCGTCCAAGAAAAGCCGACACCTGCTGGCGAGCCGTTGCCGAAAATTTGTACTGTGTTGACAGCGCAAGTCAAGACATCATTGACGAAGGCTGATGCCGTAGGAGGTGTGTTGTCGGCAATCACGACAACGGAGCTCGTGTCTGTGCAGCCGTTGGTGGGCCTTGTGACGGTGAGGATATAGGTGCCGCCCGCACTTACACTGACGTTCGGGATGGGCGAGTTAAAGCCACCTGGGCCGGTCCAATTGAAGGTGACACCCGCGGGCGTGCCGCTGCCAAAAAGTTGGACGGTGGGTTGCAAACAAGTGATAACACCACCGCCGCTAGCCGTCGCTGTTGGGGCTACCGTATCTATCGCAACCAAAGCGGGCGTATAGCTCGTACACGTCGTGATGGTATCTGTAAGCGCGAACGTGTAAATACCCGGCACATTGACCTTGGGTTGTTGTTGAAGCGAGCTGAAACCGCCCGGCCCTGTCCACACAAAAGACGCATTGATAGGGTTAAAAGTGGCGCTCAACACGACTGAAGTCTGTGCGCAAGTGATAATGCCCCCCATCGTTACTGCTGCTGGCGGCGTGAAATTGGAGGTCACGATGACCGCATCGGTTGTGGTGCAGCCATTGGTGGTGTTCGTTACGCGCAGCGTGAAAGTACCGATATGGCTGATGGTGGGGTTGAGCGTAAAGGTGTCGGATTTGATAGCACCGCCGTTGGAGGCCGTCCACAGATAGGTGAACTCTGGGCCGACGGAACCGGAGCCATTCAGGGTAGTTTGGGTGTTGGAGCATTGCACTGTGAAATCGGCACCCGCGTTGGCCGAGGGGAACGCGAAGTCTTGAAGGATAGTGGCGCTGACGGTGGCGGTCGCACTCGTCGCATCGGTCACGGTGATGGTGTAGGTGCCGGGCGCGAGATTGGGCGACACAGGCCCGGAGTTGCCATTGCTCCAAGTGTAGGTGTAGCCGGGCACGCCGCCGCTGGCGACGACCGCAAGGTAGCCTGTTGCTCTTAAGCAGTTGACATGGTGGATAGAATCCACCTCAAGGGTGAGCGCCAGAGGCTTGTGCGCCTCTTCGCCGATTCGGTCGGCGGTATGGTTTGGGTGAGCTGATGCAGCATTTGAAACCGTGAAAGGCGCGTGGGCCATGCCACTTGTTTGCAACAGGGCATGGAGACAGAGTACAAGAAATAATCGCATCGTGTTAATGAGATGGTGAGTGATTAATGGAAAAAATGAATCCTCACCCACCGCCCAAAACCTTGCCGAAAATCACCGGAATTTAAAAAATTGATTAAAAACGGGTTAAAAGTCCTTAAAATGGGCTTTGCCTAAAAACGAAAAGGCGCTCTCCTTTGAAAGCGCCTTTCGCCTACGAATGAAAAACCTCCCGCGAAAAGCGGATTGTATCGTTTGAAAAATTTATGACATTCTGAAATGACAAAACAAATGTCTTTTGCTCGCCAAAGGAGTGCATTAAAGCGAAATTAAAAGATAATTAAAATGCTTTTGGGGAAGGAAATAGCGGGAAAATCAAGTCAAACCGGCTACCCTTGCCGGGTACGGATTGCACTTTGATGCTCCCTTGATGGAGCTGCACGATGCGGTGGCACAGCGAAAGCCCGATGCCATAGCCCTTCACCGACGATTGGGTGTTGCTGCCTCGATAGAAGGGGGTAAATATCATTTCTTGCTCCTCTGGGGTGATGCCAGCGCCATTGTCGCTAAAAGAGATATTGATATTGCTCTCTTTGGCCCAAAAACCGATGCGCACCGTGCGGTCGTTGGAGAATTTGCAAGCATTGTCCATCAGGTTGAGGAAGGCCGTTTTCAGCAAGTGCTCGTTTCCGGCAATCGTCAGTTGTGCCTCGTCTTCGGGGAAGGTGTCGTATTCGATGAGGAAGCGATAGTTGGGGTGAGCCTTGGCCAATTCGTTTTGTGCGGCGAAAAGGGTCTCGTCCACGCGCACTTGTGTGAAGGTGAATCGCTGCTTTTCCACGCCCGATTGGGCGAGCGAGAGCAGCCCGTTGGTCAGTTCAACCAAGGTGCGCGTGTCGTCGAGCAGCGACTGGAGCGCCTGTCGGTATTCCTCCGGGCTGCGTTCCTTGTCGAGCATCAATTGGAGCTGGCTCGTGATGGCAGCCAAGGGATTGCGCAACTCGTGTGAGGCATTGCTCACAAATTGCTGCTGTATTTCAAAGGCCGATTCCAGCCGTTGCAGCATATCATTGAAATTCATGGCCAGTTGCGCTATCTCATCGCGTTGGTTGCCCTCGTCCACTCGGCGGCCAAGGCTGCCTGCGCTGATGCTCTGCACCTCGGCATTGATGCGTGCCAAGGGCTGCAACACCTGCCCTGCAAACATGATACCCGTTGCCAAGATAATCAGAATGCCTATGACGAGGCCAGCAAGCAGCACGTTGCGCAAATTGTTCAACTTGCTGCGCCCATAACGGTCGTAGGCAGAAGCAACGACCACGAACTCACCCTGTGCATCCTCATAAACAATGCCCACGCATTCCATGTCGCCCTCCTCAAATTCCAGGATTCGTCGCTTGCGAATCTGGCTCAGCATCTCGGCTGGGTAAGTGTCGTCCAAGTTTTCGGAACTGGAATAGACAAGCCTGTCCTTGGGGTCAAAAATCAATACTTTCTCCTCGAACAAGGCATGGATGGAGTTTCTATCAATGATGCGCAACAACTTGACATCTACCTCCTGCACACTCACGAAAAGCCGTGCGGTGGTTACGGCGCGGCTCTCCAGCCGATTGAAAAACTCTTCCTTGCGATAGTCTTCGGACAGCAGATAGACCGCCAGCGAAAAGCCCAGCAGTATGGTGGCCACTATCGCCGTGAAACGCAGGGTGAGTTGGGTGCGGATGTTCATGTCGAGAGCGCCTTTATGAAGTATCCCAAGCCCTGTTTGGTGTGTATGAGTTTTGGCTCGAAGTTGCGGTCTATCTTCTTGCGCAAGAAATTGATATACACCTCCACCACGTTGGTGCCAGTGTCAAAATTCACGTCCCACACGTTTTCCACGATTTCGTGTCTGGATGCCACGCGGCCATTGCGCCGCACGAGGTATTCGAGCAGGGTGTATTCTTTGGCGGTGAGTGCGATGGGGTTGCCAGCGCGTGTCACGGTCTTGAAGCCCGTGTTCAATTCGAGGTCCGCCACGCGCAGCAGCTCCCCCGACTCCGATTCGGCAGGCACCCCGGGGGTGCGTTTGAGCAACGTCCGCATCCGTGCCAGCAGCTCGCGGAAGTCGAACGGCTTCACGATATAGTCGTCGGCACCCGCGTCGAACCCTGTCAGCTTTTGCTCCACGCTGCCCAACGCCGTCACCATGATGACTGGCAACTGAGGGTGCGTGGCGCGGATGGACCGGCATACGTCGTGACCGCTTACAAAAGGCAGGTTCAGGTCGAGCAACACGATGTCGTACTTGTTGGCTTGCGCCAGATGCCTCCCCACGGCTCCGTCGGGAGCGAGCTCGACCTCAAACCCATTCTCCTCCAGCCACTTTTTTACCGGAGCAGCTAATTTGGGTTCGTCTTCTATGAGCAACACGCTGGCTGTATTCATTGCGATTGGATAGTTACGCGAACAATTGGTTGAAGAGGATATCTCATAAGTGATGTTTGTTTGACAAGATTCACGCCCTTTTTCGGGTAAAAAAAACTGTAAATCTTGTTAATCCCGTCGAACTTTAAACTTGTGAGACGGCCTCTTCAACCCACTATTCGCATTAGTTCGTAATTGTGAAAAATATCGCGCCACGACAGTCGCTTATCAGGGCACTCGTATCAACTCCACAAACTCACTCATAATCATGGCCGTCGCTCCCCACACGATGCGCCCTTCCACCTCAAAGTAAGGCACTTCCTTTAGCTTGACGCCTTGCGCCACGGGGAGGTCGGTCATTTTTCGATTTTCCGGCTGCGAAAATAAGTCAATTGGTGGTGTCAGTATCGCTTCCACCTCGCCCGGCTGTGGCCTGAACATAGGTGCGCCAAGCAATACGCCCACGAACGGGTGCACCACATAGTTGCTCACAGGGATGTACAGCTCGGTGAGCCGCCCCAGCACCTCCACTTCCACGGGCGACACGCCCACCTCCTCATGCGCCTCGCGGAGCGCCACGTTCACCAAGTCGCCGTCCTGCTCCTCGTAGCGACCGCCGGGAAAACTCACTTGGCCGCTGTGCCGGTCGCGCGGGTTCACCGTGCGCTCTATCAGCACGGTGCGCCAGTGCCCGTCGTGTTGGTGAAGCAGGTTGAGCACACAAGCCACCTTTGCGTTGGGGGGCGGCACGGGGTTGAGTCGCAGCTCCTCGGCGCGGCGGGCAAACGCCATTTTGAACTGAGCCTCCGCGCCGGGCAGCGGGCTGGCAAGGCGTCGGCGGAGCGTTTCTATAAAACTATCGGTCGAAATCATTTTTTTGAAAGTTGCTTCAACGGGCGAGTGCGGGCTTTGTTGTCAAATTGAAAAAAATACGTCGCCTAACACGGCTCATGTTTTGAATTTGGAAACAAATCTTTTTTTATTTTGCAAATAATGTATTTTTTTAAAAAAATAATTAAAAAATTTGCAAAGAAAAAAGCGATGCGCCTACCTTTGTCGCATCAAAGTTCTTGATTGTTGATGGTTTTTAAAAATAAGGTCGGCAATCCGAAACAACAATGTGAGGTGTTGAAATTGGCAGCCAAGCCCTCCTGTCTCGGGGGTGGGGAGCACGAAACAAAGTTTCGGTCAAACGGAACCTAATCGCCCCGTGGAGGTTCGAATCCTCCCTTCACAGCCGCATAAACAACAAACCAACAATGAGGCCGCAGGCGCTTTCCGTCCTGCGGCTTTTTTTTATGGCGCTCCCATCATTTCTCGATGGGAGCGTGTTCGAGGCGCTGCCATTCCTGTTCGATTTTGCTTGGAAATTTCAGCCTTCCGCGATGCCAATAGTTGTAGGCCTGCAAGTCCTTGCCAAAATCGCAGTCGTTGGCCGCTTGAAAAAGTTGCTGCTCTTGGGCGCGCAACTGCTCCAATGCCGCACGGTAAGTTTCGACGGGCATTGCCGCACGGCCCATCATCAAAGAATCAACGTGGCGCAAGAGGGCGGCGTCGCGTTCGGCAAGTGACTGTACGCAGGGGTTCACTTTCGACTTGCAAGCGAACGGCGCAAGGTAGAACAGCGCAATCAGGCAGGCAATGTTGCAAACTGAAGGGGGGCGCATGGTGTAATGATTTGATTAAGCAATGTTTGCGAAAGCGTTTTAGCGGTCGCGGTGGAGCGCGGGCTTTCGGGATGGTCTTCCAAATGGCAAAGTGCGACGGTTCGAGATGCCCGTTGTGTGCGTGAGGCTCTACTTTTGCCTCGCAAAATTTGAAAAAACGATTCAAACATGAAAGTTCTGAAATTTGGCGGCACTTCCGTCGGAACGCCTGAAGCCATCAATGGGTTGCTTCGGATTTTGAAAGAACGCTACCAAAACGGGGAGCAATTGGCCATTGTTTTTTCGGCGTTCTCGAAAGTGACGGACGCGCTCATCGAGATGGCCACAAAAGCCGGCAAAGGCGACGAACGCTACCAAGAGGTGTTCGAGCGGGTGCGAGCGCGTCATTTGGAAGCCATCGAACAGCTGCTTGCCCCCGCCAATCGCCCCATAGTGGAGAGCCATATCGCGGCCAATTTTGAGGCTTTGGGCAATGTGCTGCAAGGCATATTTCTGCTGCGCGAGGTATCATCGCGCTCGCTCGATTTCGTGGTCAGCTTCGGAGAGCGCAACTCGGCTTTCATCATCGCCCATGCCATGCGGCAAATGGGCATCCCCGCCGATTTTTTGGATGCCCGCGAAGTGGTGCGCACCGATGCTCATTTTGGCAGCGCGCATGTGGATTTTGAAGAGACCAACCAACGTATTCGCGCTCATTTCGCGGCACACCCCCGGGTGCAGGCCATCACGGGATTCATTGGCAGCACCCCCGACGGCATCACCACCACGCTCGGTCGAGGCGGCTCGGACTACACCGCTGCCATCTTCGGCGCGGCGCTCGAAGCCAGCGCCATCGAAATCTGGACAGATGTGGACGGGGTGCTCACCGCCGACCCGCGCCGAGTGAAAAAAGCCTTCACCTTGCCCTCCATGACCTACCGCGAAGCAATGGAAATGAGCCACTTCGGCGCCAAGGTCATCTACCCGCCGACCATCTTGCCCGCGTTGGCCAAGGAAATTCCACTGGTCATCAGGAACACGTTCAACCCAACGTTTGCTGGCACACACATCGGCATCGCCACCCCAAAAGGAAAGGGTAGCGCCATCACGGGCATTTCCTCTATCAACCAAATCTGCCTGCTCACCCTGCAAGGCTCGGGCTTGTTTGGGGTGCCGGGCATTGCGGCGCGGTTGTTTGGCGCTCTGGCGCAGTCGGGAGTCAACGTTGTCATCATCACGCAGGGGTCGAGCGAGTCGTCCATTACCTTCGCCGTGTCGCCACAGCAGGCCAAGCTGGCCCAGAAAGCGGCGGAGCGGGAGTTTGCCCACGAAATCCGCGAGCGGCTGGTGGAGCCTTTGAAAATAGAGGACAATCTCGCCGTGGTGGCGATAGTGGGCGAGAATATGCGCTATTTGCCGGGCGTGGCGGGGCGCTTGTTTTCGGCGCTGGGCAAAAACGGCATCAATGTGGTGGCCATCGCGCAGGGGTCGAGCGAGTTGAACGTGTCGGTCGTCATCAATGCCGCCGACGAGACGAAGGCGCTGAACGCCATCCACGAGGCATTTTTCTTGTCCGACACACAGACGCTGCACTTGTTCATGGTGGGCGTGGGGCTGATTGGCGGCACCTTGCTGCGGCAGATAGAGGCACAGACCGCCTTTTTGAGAGAAAAGAGAAATTTGGAAATCAAAATCGCGGGGTTGGCCAACAGCCGGAAGATGGTGTTTTCGGAGGAAGGCGTGCCGCTCGAACATTGGAAAGACGCGCTCGAACAAGGCGACCCATTCGTGATGTCGCATTTTGTGGAAAAAATGAAGGCGCTGAATTTGCCCAACGCGATTTTTCTCGACAACACCGCTTCCGAGCAAGTGGCGGGGTTCTACGAGCAAATTCTGGATGCCAGCATCTCCATTTCCACGCCCAACAAGGTGGCCACTTCCTCGCCCTATTTGCAATATGCGCGCTTGAAGCAAATTGCCAACAAGCGCGGCGTGGCGTGGCGCTACGAGACCAATGTGGGCGCCGGGCTGCCCATCATCACCACGCTCAACGACCTCATCCATTCCGGCGACCGCATTTTGAAAATCGAGGGCATCCTGTCCGGCACGCTTTCGTTCATCTTCAACCACTTCGTCGCGGGAGCCACATTCTCCGACATCGTGAAAGAGGCCAAACGGCTGGGCCTGACCGAACCCGACCCCCGCGAAGACCTTTCTGGCGCCGATGTGCGCCGCAAGTTGCTCATACTTGCCCGCGAAACGGGGCTGCCTCTGGAAGCCAGCGACATTGAGGTGGAGAACATCCTGCCGCACGCCTGCCTCGCCGTCCGCACGGTGGAAGAGTTTTTCGAGAACTTGGAAAAACACGACGACGACTTTGAAAAACGCCGCCATCAGGCTGCTTCCGATGGAAAGGTGCTGCGTTTCGTGGCAAAATTGGAAGGCGCCCATGCGTCCATTTCCCTTCAGGCTTACCCGCCCACGCATCCGTTCTATTTTCTCTCGGGCAGCGACAACATGGTGGTGTTCACCACCGAACGCTACCGCGAACGCCCGCTCGTGGTGCGCGGCCCCGGCGCGGGTGCAGAGGTGACAGCGGCGGGTTTGTTCGCCGAAGTGATTGGGATGGGCAATTAAGCGTCGAGGCACGGGGGTAGCCTGTTGGAGTGTTTTTTTTTCGACAGGCAGCTCAGATACTATAAAACGTCGCCAGAAACACCATGAAACGATATACCCAGATTAAAGAGGATTTGAACCTGCCTTGCCAACGGGCAGGTTCAAATCCTCTTTAATCTGGGCATAATATTGCTTTCTTTGGCGCCTCCACAAAGATGACATCCCTACGGAACGTTCTCCTCTACTGGCATCCAAAGTCTAATAGTAGCTGCTCAATGCAACTTCGCCCGAATCATGAGGAACTCCGCGATGTTGTCGCTGTCCAGCGCGCCCACTATCTGTTGCGGAGAGCCAACTAGCACAAAGGACTGGTTTTGAAGTTGCATTGTTCTCCAAGCTTCCTCAAGGGGCGTGGAAGGCGGCAGGTACATCAAATCTTCGCGCATGGCATCGCGCACGAGTGCTTGTTTGCCCAAATTGCCGAGCGCCCTTATGATTTCGTCGCGGCCAAGCGTGCCTACCGGATGGCCGTCGTTTTTCACCAAAAAATGCTTGTTCTGACCTTGGAGCAGCTTATCGGTCGCATCCTGAATGGTCGCGTCGGCGGCGATGTCGGGTATTTCCACCAACAGCGCGTCGCGCACGGTGAAGCCCCGCATCAGCGATTGGGTCTCGGTGTGCTGCGCTTCCGATTGGGCGCCCAAAAAGATGAACAACCCGATGATGACCAAAAAGGGATTGTAGAAAAAACCCAAAAACACAAAGCCGATGGCAAGAAACTGCCCCAGACCTGCCGCTATGCGGGTCGCCTTGGCGCGGTCCATGCGAAATGCCAACAATGCGCGAAACACGCGCCCCCCATCCATCGGGAACGCCGGAATCATGTTGAACAAAGCCAACCACATATTCACCAGCATCAGTGCATACAAAAAGTTGGAGGGGCCGATTTGCTGCAGTTCGAGCAGGCTCTCCGCTTGTCGGGGCAGCACCAATAGCAGCAAAGCGAAGATGACCACATTGACCGCCGGGCCTGCCAAAGCCACGATGAGCTCCTCTTGCGGCTTTTCGGGGATGGATTCCAACTGTGCCACTCCGCCAATGGGCAATAAGGTGATATCGCGGGTTTTGATGTTGAATCTTTTGGCAGCCAACGCATGACCCAACTCGTGCAGTGTGACGCACCCGAAAATGGTCAGCACGAACAGCACCGACCACACAATCTCGGTGCCACCCAGCCCTCGGCTCAGATTGCTGAACACGAGCCAGCCTATCAGGATGAGAAACGTCCAGTGTATGAATATCTTGATGCCCGAAACGGTGCCGAGAAAGAGCGCATTTTTCATGGTCAACTTTGTTTGAGTGAAACGACCTTGGAGCCGCTGAAAGCACCAAAATTACAGACAATGGTGCGCATCGGCGAAAAATATAACTCACCTGCGCGACTAAGCGAAATCATTGGCGAGGGGCAAACAGCGCGACACTTTTGCGGGGTTGTGTTTCAAACCACAATCCACGACGATGAAACAAATTGCATTTGCGCTTTCCTGCTGGGCATTGCTTGCATTGAGCAGCTGTTCCCCCATTTACAAAGTTTATTCAGAAGAAGAACCCGGTGTCAATTTTTTCAAATACCGCACTTTCAATTGGTTGGACAACAAATTCGTGAAGCGGGGAAACAACGGCCCTGAATGGCTCAACGACCGAGCAGAGCAGAACATCCGCCGCTCGGTGGAACACCAGATGGAGCGCCACGGCTTCAAGCCCTGCGACGAACGGCCCGACTTGGTGCTTCACTTCCATGTCGTTTTTAAAAACGAAGTGTTTTTCGTGCAAGACTGGTGGTGCGACGAGACCATCGGCACCGACTATGGCCGCTGCCATCGCCTGCGGCCGGTCAACTATGCAGAGGGCACCCTCATCATTGATTTCATAGATGCCCGGGCGGGCAACCAAGTCTGGCGCGGGGCGGCAGTTGGCGTGCTGGAGCAGGTGTCTGCCGAACAAGCCGAAGCCCGCATCGAACAGGCCGTGCGGTTGATTTTTGAGAAATTCCCGGAGAAGCCGATGACGAAGGCATAAGAAGCGAACAATGATATACTTCGCGCCGCCAAGTCTTGGGCATGGCTAAAAGCACAATCTGTTCAAAATCAGAGGCATCAATCATGTTCATCTGACAAATCATAGCGAAGCAAGGGTGCAAAATATCGCGTGCGGCGGATATTTGCCATCATTTTTCGCAACTGCGCAACAAACCACACACCCTTCGATGCACCCACCCAAACTCATCCTCGTCGCCGGCCTGCCGGGTTCAGGGAAAACCACCTTGGCCAAAGCATATTCCGCCCGCCGAGCACCCGACGCGGCGGTGCTGCATCTCAACAGTGACCTCATCCGCAAAGAATTAGGCCTGATGGGGCACTACCAACCATCGGACAAAAAAAAAGTGTACGACGCCCTGCTGGAACGCACCCGCGCCGCGCTACTCGAAGGCCAAGAGGTGGTGGTGGACAGCACATTTTACAAAGAGGCCATCCGCGAGCCATTTCGCAGCGTGGCTGCGGCGTGTGGAGCGGCACTTTTTTGGGTGGAAGTGCTTGCGCAAGAGCGCACCGTCCGCGAGCGCCTGCAAACACCACGAGCCGATAGCGAGGCCGATTTCTCCGTTTTTGGAAAAATAAAAAATGAACACGAGCCACTGACGGAGCCGCACCTTGTGCTTTGGTCGGATGCGATGACTTTGGACGAAATGACGATCGAGATGCTGAACTACGTCCAAGCCGCCGAAAGAATTTGAGGAAAGATGTGGAGGCGTGGCTTTTTCATTCGTTATTTGCCCTCATGCAGACAACTCAACACCTACTCGACCGTATGTCCGCCCAAGCCGATGTCTGGGAAAAAAACAGCGACCAGCGCTACGTCTTTCAGCGTTGCTACGGCATGATGAGCCGCAACATGGTGCAAGCCGTCGCCGACGGCCGCTTCACCGACGCACAATGGGTGGAGCGGCTGATGTTGCGGTTCGCCGACTATTACTACGATGCCTTGACACTCTACGAACAGCAACACCCCGACACGCCCCCCGTGTGGAAACAAGTGCACGACGTGGCGCTGCAAAAACGCCTGCACATCATGCAACATCTGTTGCTGGGCATCAACGCACACATCAACTACGATTTGCCATTGGCGCTCTACGACGGGCTGCACGCCGAATGGCCAACCCTCGCGGAACCTGAAAGACAAATCAGAAAGACCGACCACGAGACGGTCAACATCATCATCGCGGAGACCATTGACACGGTGCAGGACGAGGTGATAGAGCCTCGCTCGCCCGTCATGGCCTTGGTGGACCGATTGATGGGCCGCATGGACGAATGGCTGCTCGCACAGCTCATCACGGGTTGGCGCACCGAAGTGTGGCGCGTCACGCTCGACCTCTTGACCGCCGTCACGCCCAACCAATGGGAAGCCATTCGCGCCGCTCAAGAACAAAAGGTGCTGACAAGGGGCAAAGAACTCTCCCGTACCCGACTGATGCGCATCTCAAAAGCGCGTGTGCCATGACCTCCGAACAAATACACTCGATGGTGGCGGAAGGTGGCTTTCCGGGGCCTTCCGCGCCAGTTGATTTGGTGGAGACCCATATTTCTTGGGTCATTTTGACCCCTACGTTTGCCTTCAAAATCAAAAAGCCCGTCCGGTTCCCGTTTCTCGATTTTAGCACCTTGGAAAAAAGGGCGCATTACTGCCTCGAAGAACTGCGCCTCAATCGCCGCCTCGCTCCCGATATGTATCTGGACGTATTACCCATCATTTTTTCAAAAAACGGAATACCCGCGATAAGCCAGACTGCCGCCGACGAGGCCGCGATGGACTTCGCCGTCGCCATGAAGCGCATGGACAATGGCTTACAGATGGACAAACTGCTGCGCCAACACGCCGTCACGCTCGCCAACATGGAGACGCTTGCCGCCATGTTGGCCCGGTTTCATCGAACATCAGTGCTGGACGGCCAAACGCTTGACTACGAGCCGAGCAGCCACCGAGCCGATTTCGATGATTTGTTTCGCTTGGAAGCGACGGCGCAAAAGGTGTCGGGCGCAGCCGCATCGAAGCAGTTCGAGGCGTGGCGCAATCAGGTCGGCACTTTTCTGAACAAACACGAGCCGCGACTGCACGAGCGTGCGCTCAGGGGTTTTTGGGTGGAAGGGCACGGCGACCTGCACGCACGCAACATATTCCTGCTGCCACAAGGCCCGGTGGTGTTCGACTGCATCGAGTTCAACCCACACTTCCGACAGCTGGACGTGCTCAACGAACTGGCTTTCCTCTGCATGGATTTGGAAGCAAACGGCCACCCCGAACTCGCGGCGGCATTTATGAAGGCCTATTGCCACCACTGGCCTTGCCTCGAAAACGCGGAAGACGAGCGCCTGTTTCTTTATTTCAAAGCCTACCGTGCCAACGTTCGGCTCAAAGTGGCGCTAACGGAATGGGAACAGCACCCCGCTCCCACCCTCGAAGCCTCCGCAGCGACATATCAGGCTTTGTTGGCGCGATACCTTCAAGCATTGGAGTAGTCCCCGGAGATTTCTCGTTTTTTCATCTGCGCAACTTATCTACCTTCGCCGCGCAACACACCTGACTCAATATGGAAAACTCGAACAGAGACATCTTCGTCGTGGACGACGACAATATGTACGCTGCCATGCTCGCCGACCATCTGGAAGCACAAGGCTATTCCGTCAAGACTTTCTCGACAGGGGAGCAATGTCTGGAAAACCTCGACGAAAACCCCTATCTAATCATCCTCGACTATTATCTCGATTCGGAGGTGCCGGGCGCGAAAAACGGCCTCGAGATTTTGAAAGAAATCAAAAAGACGGACGAGGATATCAAGGTCATCATGCTCTCCTCACAGGAACACTACGGGGTCGCCTTGCAGACCATTGCCAAGGGCGCGATTTACTACGTCATCAAGGATTTGCAATCGTTCAAAGAGATTGACAGCCTCTTGGAGGGGATGGAGTGAAATATACCTCGCGCCGCAGGGCAAACGCATCAAAATACAACCGACCTCGGAGAGGTCAAATGTCGGCAGTAGAAATGGTGTGTTTTTGTGATAATTATCACGACCTCTCCGAGGTTTGTGCCATTTTGATGCGTTTGCCCTGACCTCGCGCCGTTAGGTTTTGGGCATGGCTAAAAGTGCAATCTGCTCAAAATCAAGAACACCAATCATGGACATCTGACAAATCCTAGCGAATCATAGGATAAATGAAGTATGGCCGATTTATGTCCAAACTGACAAACACTACTTTAATGTGGCTGCTGTGGATGGTGTCGCCATCCTTATCCGCGCAAAACCCGCTCTTCAAGGATTGGGCAGCCCGCATACCTATCAGCGACAGCGGCTTCGTCGAAATCAATCAGTACATCCAGTTCTGGAACGTCATCTCACTGCGCTATTCCGGCTTAGAGGTTGACCCACGCTTAGACCCTCACATCAGAAGGGGGCGCTTGGGAGTGTCGGGGCGCTTGAGCAGCAAGGTGCTGTTCAATGCTTCCTTCGCTTATGACGGTGTCGGCAAAGACCCCTCCACCACCGCGGCAGGTGTGCCCAACGCCGAGGACAACACTACTTTTTTCCCGCGCGACATCCAGATAACCTACCGGGCGCACCCGCTGCTCAACATCACCACCGGGTATTTTCGCCCCCGGGCTGGAAAGGAATCTATCAACAGCTCCTCTTTTTGCATCTCACAGGAAAAAGGGCTTCCCAGTTTTCATCCACGTATCCACGTCACCGGAAGGGGCATAGGCCGCGAGACAGGCATCAACGTCGGTGGGCTTTACACTGGCTCATCGTTCTCGCTGCTCTACGACGCGGGACTTTTCGACCCCAACCACCCCACCATTCGGGGCGATGGGCCGATTTGGAGCCCGCTTATCTGCTCGCGGGTGGTCTTCATGTTGGGTGACCGCGAAATGACGGAATACCTGACCACCTATTTCCAGTCTGGTTTTGGGGAAAGAAAGAGCGTGAGCATAGGATTCAGCCATGCCTACCAAAGCCGAACCAATCTTTTTCGCAACAATGGCTTTTATGGCACCGACCTGCAAATCAACTGGGGGCCGCTCGATGTGGTGGGGGAGTGGCTTTGGCTTCACCGCGACTCGCCGCTCAACAACGGCAGCAGCCTCCGCACCATTGACCAGAGCTATGTGATAAAAGCCGCGTGGAATGTGCCGGACAATTGGGGCGGCGCTTGGCAATTCTGCGTGATGTACACGGGCGACAAGAGCGATACCATGTTTGCTCGGCAAGTCAATCCGTTCACGCAGGCAACACCTCACACGCAATGGTCGGGAGGGGTGAACTGGCTGCTCAATCGCAACAAACTAAAACTGGGGCTGCATATCGCCAATGGCCGCCGTATCGGCAATGGAGTGTTCGACAACTACACTTACCTGAACCCTAGCTTGCAGTTTATGATGTAAGGAAGATTGCTCACGGCTCGCGATAAGTTGAATTCCTTAGTCAAAAATAATAGCTGAAGTAAAGCGAGCGCAGGTACTGTGTTTGCCAAATGATGCTACCCGCCTTTTCCTCCCTCGTGATTTTTTGAGGTGAAAAATTGGAGTCAACATAAGTGTAATGAAAGCGTGTTTTGGCAAACCTGTAGCCAATGAACATGCCTGATTCGGCACTTACGCTAAAGCGTGGAGAAAAGAAAAAACGAATGCCGCCGAATCCATTCACGCCAGTAGCCAATGTGCGAGTTTGGTCGTAATACACATTTGTGGTAATGTTTTGGTCTGAAATGTAAACCACGGATGGGTATAAACCCGTGCCGAAAGTCGAATGCACCGCAGAACAGTCCCCTCCATAGAAAAACTGGATTCGCTCTCTTTGCTTTTGCCATTCTAGCCCAACGCTGGCAAGAATTGACCCGCGAGCGCTTTTTAAGTCGCGCACGTCGTTTCCCGGAGAATTACCTTCTACCTTGGCATTGGTGGGGACCTCAAATGCGCCGCCCAATGACAGGCGCAATGCCCTTTTTTCATAAACGTTGATGTACTTTTTTTCGCCTATCCGCTTCTTGAAAATAAGCCCCGAGCCAATGCCTTGCAAAGAAAAAATGGACTTGACGTCAATCCCTATTTCGTATTCGTGCTGGTTGTATTTCACTTCGTTTTTGACCTGTTTTTCGTTGGTCGTTTGTGCTGAAAGGCAAGGGGAGAGGAAGCATAGGATGCCGATTGTAAGTATTTGTTTCAAGTTGAGAAAGATTTACGCAAGAATACGTTATTTCCCATTCATCTGCTGCGTTGGCCAAATCGCCTAAATGAGTATTTAACCTTCTTGATGCTGAATAACGTCTCGCCTGCTGTTGGCGAGGCCGCTAACAATTGCAGAAACTATATCTGGATAGCAGTGCCGACATTTCTGAACGTGCTGCCTTTCATCATATCGAGCATGGGCAGGTTTGATGTCTCGGGTGTGAACATGAAGCGCCCGCCGTTGGGCAGGAAAAAATCGCCCCATACGTTCATCTCATCGCGTTTGTTTTCATCGCTGTAAATACTGACGACTTTCAGCACGACCCGGCTATTGCGCGTGTCCGTGACGGTAAACCCGTCTTTGATGCTTTTTGCCTCAAATGAAGCAGCTTGGCTGCCGGTAAATTTGCCTTCCTTCAAGGAGGCTTCTAGTACGCCGGAAGGTGCGTAAATCTCGAAATTGACCATTCGCCCGGTACTATCGTTGCCGCTGACGGTCAAAATGGAGTATTCTCCAAATGCGATGGTGCGTTTGCAGTTGATGAAGTAACAGCCCCCAATTTTTAAGCAGACATCTTTATGGTTATTTTGGGCCGAAGCTTGAGACGAGGAGGCCAGAAGTGCCGCAATAAAGAACCACAACAGACAATGCTTTTTCATGGAAAAATTTTTATTGAAAAGTGAAAGGAGATGCTCCAGTAGCGATTAAGTCTATTTCGGATTATGCTGTTTGGAGGATTGCTTTGGCAAAGTTATACCTTGATTCGCTAGGATTTGTTAGACGGACATGATTGATGTGATTGATTTTGAACAGATCGCGATTGCAGCCATGCCCAAAACCTAACGGCGCGAAGTATACCTGTCAATGACAAAGTTAAGCCTCTATTTTCATGACACAAGATTTTGGGCTCTTCGTGCACACTACCAGACATTTTTGTTTTTTGTGCATCCAGCGGGGAGGCTAAAAGTCCCGTAGGGACTATATCTGTGTAGTGGTAGGGGCCTGCGACAAAATTATTTCATCGTTCCGTAGGAACGGCATCTCGCTCCCCCAGATACCCAGGCAAACGCATCAAAATACAACCGACCTCGGAGAGGTCAAATGTCTATCGCAGCAAACAGGTCACCAACATTCGGCCCCGCCGGGGTCGTAAACACCGCGAAAATGGGGCGTTTCTACCAACATTTGACCTCTACGAGGTTTGTGCCATTTTGATGCGTTTGCTCTGCCCTAGATACCGTTCCTACGGAACAGTGCAGAATGTCCTTTGGCGTTCTCTACAAAGATGCAGTCCCTACGGGATTCTTGACACAACGACACCTCAAATGTATAGTAGTGTCTTCTTCGTGACTTTACATGGGGTGAATATCAAGGTAACGTACCAACAGCATTTATAGTCAACGCAAATCAGCCCCGTCCGCTTCACTTGGTTGGGCAAGTCCCTGAGTGCAGGGTCTGACAAGGTGGTTTTGAACGAACGGCGCTCGCAATCCTTTGAAAATCACAAAAATCAATCAAGGAAATCCCTGCCTTGCCAACGGGCAGATTCGAATCCTCTTTAATCTGGATATAAACCCACGTTAGGGCAAACCAAAAAACATGGGCTGTTCCGATGATACAGGACAGCCCATGTTTTTGAATTTCAATAGACTTGCTGCGGTGGAGGGCTTTCCCTTTGCCAAGGGCCCCCACCGCAACAAGTCTAACACCCTGTGGACTTATTCTCCCTCGCCTACGGGTTCGGTACTTGTGCCCAAGAAGGCATGGCCCGATGCAAAATAGTAGTTGATGGGGGACTCGTTTCTAAGCACATCGAGCACGCTCTGAAACATGGACGAGGGCAAATGCATGGTAACCCGCCCACCCGTTTGACTGTCGTTTGGAAAAGGCATCCCGGTGTCGTGAAACCGGATGTAGCCCAAAACGGTGTTGCCATTGTAAAGCGAGATTTGTGCGCGATTGTCTTGGTATCCATCAGAAGTGCCGTAGAACAGCACATGGTAATTTGTTACGTTTGCCATTTTGCATTCTTTTTGAAGGTGATAAAATTTTACTACGCGAAAGTAGCCTGAAAAGCGAAGCATGCAGTACCGCATCAAAGATTTAATTGGCTATTAGTCGCCTTTTAATCGTCGTTTGCTTTCGCCATTTTCCTTCCCCCTTTTGACTACCTTTGCGCCCCGTTTTTAACCCTCAACCTTCCACCCTCAACCATCTATCATCCATGCAAGTCAAAGATTTTCTGAAAAAACTCGGCCTCCGCACGCGCAACACTGGCACCTCCACCGGGCTGAACGCCATCTCCGGCCACCGCCGTTTCCTTGATTCCCATTCGCCTGTGAATGGCGAGTATATTGGCTCGGTGAGCATCACCACCCGCGAGCAATACGACCAAGTCATCCAGTCCGCCCAAACCGCCTTCAAAATATGGCGCGAGATGCCCGCCCCGAAGCGCGGCGAAATCGTGCGCCAATTCGGCGACGTGCTGCGCCAATACAAAGACCCACTCGGTCGGCTCGTCTCCTACGAGATGGGCAAAAGCCTTCAAGAGGGCTGGGGCGAAGTGCAGGAGATGATTGATATCTGCGATTTTGCGGTCGGCCTTTCGCGCCAACTCTATGGCCTCACTATGCACTCCGAGCGCCCCGGTCACCGGATGTACGAGCAATGGCATCCGCTTGGCATCGTCGGCATCATATCGGCGTTCAATTTCCCCGTCGCCGTGTGGTCGTGGAACGCCTGCATCGCCTGGGTTTGCGGCGACGTGTGCGTGTGGAAGCCTTCGGAAAAAACGCCGCTTTGCTCCATCGCTTGTCAGCATTTGTTCCAAAAAGTATTGAAAGCCAACGATTTGCCGGAGGGCATTTCTTGCATCATCAATGGCGACTACAAAGTGGGCGAGTTCATGACCAAAGACCATCGCGTCGCGCTCGTGAGCGCCACAGGTAGCGTGCGCATGGGCAAAATCGTGGGCCAAACCGTATCTGCCCGACTTGGCCGTACCATCCTCGAACTGGGCGGCAACAACGCCATCATCATCACGCCCTCGGCAGACATGAAAATGGTGCTGACAGGCGCGGTGTTCGGCGCGGTCGGCACAGCAGGGCAACGCTGCACTTCCACAAGGCGGCTCATCGTGCACGAATCAGTGTATGAACAGGTGAAAAACACCCTTGCCAAAGCCTACCCCCAACTTCGCATCGGCGACCCGCTCGACCCGAACAACCATGTCGGCCCGCTCATTGACAAATACGCCGTGGACAACTACCTCGCCGCCATTGAGTCCATCAAAAAGCACGGGGGCAAATTCGTCGTGGAAGGCGGCGTATTGTCGGGCAAAGGCTACGAGAGCGGCTGCTATGTGAAGCCCTGCATCGCCGAAGTGGAAAACCACTGGGACATCGTGCAGCACGAGACCTTCGCGCCGATTCTTTACCTCATCAAATACAAAACCATCGAAGAGGCGATTGCGCTGCAAAACGCTGTGCCGCAAGGACTTTCGTCGGCCATCATGACCACCAACCTGCGCGAGGCCGAGCGTTTTCTTTCCGCCAGCGGCTCCGATTGCGGCATCGCCAACGTGAACATCGGCACCTCTGGCGCAGAAATCGGCGGTGCGTTTGGCGGCGAAAAAGAAACCGGGGGCGGGCGCGAATCGGGTTCCGATTCATGGAAAGCTTACATGAGGAGGCAAACAAACACGATTAACTATTCGGAGGCGCTGCCGTTGGCGCAGGGGATTAAGTTTGAGTTTTGAGGCGGATGCATCGGCGATTTACGTTACTTTTGTAAAAAATTTCAGCACATGAATATCTCTGCTGCCGAACAATTGCTCACTGCCGAAGAATATCTCGAGTTGGAAAAACACTCCGAGACACGGCACGAGTATTACTTTGGAAAATTGCTGCCTATGCCAGGTGAATCTTTAAACTCGAACGAAATCGTCCAAAACTGGATTGAAAAACTGCGCAGAGTGCTGCGCGAAAAGGGGTATCGGACCTTCGCTGAAGATATCAAAGTGATGACCGCCCCCAAAGGAGTTTATCGCTATCCTGATTTCGTCGTTGCAAAAGCCAAAGATTGCAACGACCCTTATGTGATTGACAAACCAGTTTTTCTGGTCGAAGTGGCCTCCAAAGATTCTTATGACCGCGACAGGTTTGACAAATTCAGGGAATATACCTCATTGCCAACCTTACAGCATTATTTGATTGTTCATTCCGAAAAAATGGTCGTTGAGTTCTTCTCGCGCCGTGACGATGCTTCGTGGGACATTCAAATCTTCATCCAGCCGGAAGAAAAAGTAACTCTGCCGATGTTCGACACCAGCATGACCTTGGCAGAAATCTACGAGTTCGTCGAGTTCACTTCATAGCCCGATACACAACCCCCTGCAACTTCGGCCTGTAATTCCCATCGCCCAACTTGTTGTTCTCCATCGTCGGGTAAGTCCGGTTGGATAAAAATATGAAAATCAGGTTTTTATCCGGGTCAGCCCAGACGCAGGTGCCGGTGAAGCCGAGGTGCCCAAAGGTGTTCGGCCCAGCCAGCGGGCTCATGTTCTGGCTTTCTTTTTCGTTCAATTCCTTCATGTCGAAGCCAATGCCGCGCCGCGTGCTGCGCTCGTAGCGCGTGGTGAACTGCCGCACCGTTTCGGGTTTCAGAAATTGCTGGCCACCGTAGCTGCCCCCATTCAACAACATCTGGAACAGCCGCGCCAAATCGTTCGCGTTCGAGAACAAACCCGCATGGCCGCTCACCCCGCCGAGCATCGCCGCGCCCATGTCGTGGACGTATCCTTGTATTTTTTGATGGCGGAAATAAGCATCTTGTTCAGTCGGGGCGCAGCGTGGGGCGAGGCCTTTTTGCCACGGGTTGTAAGTCATGGTGGCGAGACCGAGCGGGCGGTAGAAATTTTGCTCCGCAAATTGATTCACAGCCAAACCGCTCGTTCGCTCAATGGCACGTGCCGTGAGATACAGCCCCAAATCCGAGTACTTGTAGCGTTTTTCGCCCAATGGACTTCTGAAAATCGTGTCCCACATCCAGTCCACCCTTTTGTTTTCCATAAACATTCCCGGCGCGACGGCGTATTCCGAGTCGTGGTCGCGTTCGCGGTGGTAAATGTGCGCGTCGGGCAAGCCGTTTTCCAACGTGAATTTGTAGAACGGAATCCACGCCACCAGTCCCGCGTGGTGCGCGAGTATCTCCCTGACCTTTAATGATTTTTTATCAGTTTTCAACAACTCCGGCACATAACAAGCCATCGTCGAATCGAGGTCGAGTTGGCCGTTTTCCACCAACTTCATCGTCGAAATTGTGGAAGCCGCCACCTTTGTAATCGAGGCGAGGTCGTAAATCGTCTCGGTTGTCACGGGCGTAGGTTGTTCGCCAACCGGAAGGTTGGCGTTACTTGTACCGCCAACCTTCTGGTTGGCGAGCGTGGGAGTATCGCTAACCTTCTGGTTGGCGAACTCAGGATAAGTAAAATGCCCATAAGCCTTGTGCCACACGATTTTCCCGTCTTTCGCCACGAGGATTTGGCAGCCCGGCGCTGCGCCCGTGCGGATGAGTTCTTCCACCAAGACCTCCATCATCAAAAGCGTGTCGCTGCTCATGCCAACCGCTTCCGGGAGGTCGTAGCCCATTCTTTTTTGGGGAAATGTTTTTTGAATGCCCTGCCCGAATTTCGCCGCCGCAGAGGCCGTCACGGGCAATTTTCCCGACAAATCGTTTGCGCCAAAAAGGCTTTGCGCCGCCAGTTCCTGCGCGGGAGCGTCTTCGGTGTAGGCTTGCAGCAACACCGGAATTTCATCAAAGTATTTTAGGCTGTACGGACTGCCGAACATCGTCACGGCCACCGTCGTCACCTTGTTCAATTTGTCCACAAATTGAACTTGGCTGTCCGTTAAGCCGTAATTGTCCGATGCCCGCGTGCGGGTGCCGTGGAAACTCACGAGCACCACGTCGAATTGGCGCAACGTGTCCAACAACTTGGCGGTCAGCGTGGAATCAATTTCTTTCCCTGCGTTGAAATGCGTCACAGGCGCGTAGTAGCCGCAATAAGTTTGGAAAATCGTCCGCGCCGTGTCGCCCAAAGCCAGCGACGCGATTTTGTATTTTTCCACATTCTGGAATCCCGTGAGATTAGGCTGGTCGCGCACGAGCGTGAGCGCGTGGGCGATGAGGCGGCGTTTCAGCACGAGGAATTCCGGCGTGTTGAGGTCGCGGCGGAGGTTGGCGAGTTCCACGCGCTGGGGTTGGGTGAGGCCGAGGCGGTATTTGGCGCGTAGCACGCGCTTGGCACTCGCGTGGAGCCGGTTGCGGTCGAGCCTTCCATCGGCAATAGCGGCTTTCACGGCGCTCATGGCCGCATCCACATTTTCGGGCAGCAGCACGATGTCGTTGCCAGCGCGGAGTGCCTCCACGTCGGCATCGCCGGGTTTGAAATGTTTGGTCACGCCTTGCATTTCCATCGCGTCGGTGAAGACAAGCCCTTCAAAACCAATTTCCTCGCGCAGCAAATTTTGAATCGTCGGCTGGCTCAACGTCGTCGGGCGGTTCTCGCGATTGTCCAACGCTGGCACGCTCAAATGCGCCACCATGACCGACCCCACGCCCGCCTGCGAGAGCGCGCGGAAGGGGAACAACTCGATGCTGTCGAGCCGCTCGCGAGCGTGCGCGATGAGCGGCAGGTCGAAATGCGAGTCCATGTCCGTGTCGCCGTGACCGGGGAAATGTTTGGCGCAGGCGAGTACCCCGCCGTCCTGCAAGCCCATCATGTACTGAAAGGCTTTGGCCGTCACGTTTGCGCGGTCTTCGCCGTAGGAGCGCTCGTTGATGACCGGGTTCGCTGCGTTGTTGTTCACGTCCACGTCGGGCGCGAAGTTGACCTGTACCCCGAGGCGGCGGCATTGGCGGGCGATATCGCGCCCCATGTCGTAAATCAGTTTGTTGTCCTGCACCGCGCCGAGCATCATGGCGCGGGGGTAGGAGATGGCGCTGGAGCGGTAGCGCATTCCGAGACCATTTTCGTAGTCGCCCGCAATCATGAGCGGCACGCGCGGGCTGGCGGCTTGGTAGCGATTGGTGAGTTCGGCCTGCTTCTCCACCGTGCCGACGAGCGTGGGGTTGAAAAAACACAAACCGCCGGGCCGGTAGCGCCGAATCAAATCCTCCACCTGCCGCTCGTAGGCCGTGTCCTTGTCCGCGTGGGCGCGCAGCATAAAGAGTTGGCCGAGGCGCTCCTCTTCGCTTAGGGCGTTGAACACGGAATCTACCCACTGCCCTTCGCGGGGGTCAAGACTTCGGGAAAAATCAAAGGGATGATGTGGCCAATTTGCCGACAATGCGAGCAAGGCGCTGAAAATCAGGGAAGTCAGGATGATTCGATACACGGGAAACGGTCGTTTTTTGACCGTAAAGGTGGGGAAAAGTTGGGAAAGGGGGAGATGCTTCGTTCGCTCGATGCTTTCGCCCTGCTTGTGTCTTTTGACCAAGCAGGAAGAGTAGAGTGTGACCTTGCTTTATCATGAAGTTTGGTGCGGAAGGTTGATTTCGTTGTACGCTTTGCGCTTGGTCAAAAGACACAAGCGCGGCGGGGAAGACCAAGCAAGGCAGAACCGAATAAGAGACGATGCTTTCCCACTCGGTTGTCCTGTTGTAAACATCGGTCCGAATCGTGGAACAGGCTCTCGGTCGGCTTTTCCCCTCGCAGGTTGCCCGACGTAGAGCGGACAGGTGTTTACAACATGACAACCGAATAAGAGACGATGCTTTCCCACTCGGTTGTCCTGTTGTAAACATCCGTTCGAATCGCGGAACAGGCTCTCGCTCGGCTTTCCCCTCGCAGGTTGCCCGACGTAGAGCGGACAGATGTTTACAACATGACAACCGAATAAGAGACGATGCTTTCCCACTCGGTTGTCCTGTTGTAAACATCGGTCCGAATCGCGGAACAGGCTCTCGGTCGGCTTTTCCCCTCGCAGGTTGCCCGACGTAGAGCGGACAGATGTTTACAACAGGACAAGCGAGTGAGAGAGCGGAGCAAAAAACTACCGTCCTTCAAACAAGGGCGGCCAATGCCCACAAATTTCCGTGTTGAAAAATTTCCAGTCGGGATTTACTTCTTCGATGAGGGCGTTTTTCTTTTCCCGCGTCATGTTTTGGATTTCTTTCTCGCGGGCGATGGCATTCAGCACATATTGATACCATTCGTAGTAAACCAAGTTGTAGCAATAATATCGCCCTGCGAAAGTTTCTTTTTTACCTCGGTTGTCGTAGTGTTCTTTCAGGCGGGCGGCCAAGTCGTTTGTCATGCCGACGTAGAGCACTGTCTTTTTCCAGTTGGTGAGGATATAGACCCAGAAGTTGTATTCACGTTTCATGCTTAATTGTTGGTTTTAAAGCGATTCTGATTTACGCCGAAGTGAGTCTATGTTTCTTTGGCAGGCTGCCCGACTTGGAGTGGACAGATGTTTACAACAGGACAAAAAAGCGGAGTAAGCTGTTCTAAAAACTGGCTTCTTCGCGATTGAATTTGAAGCCGCGTGTGTCTAGCCGCGTCGTTTTGAACTCTTTTTTCTTAGTCGCCGTAACCGCAGGTTTCGCCTGCTGGCGCGAAAGCCGAATTACGCGCATTTGCTCCAATTCGCGGAGAACATTCTGAGCATGATTGTCCAATATTTCGACTGTAAATGTCATAGGTCAAGCAATTTTGGCTTCAAAGTTAGCGGTAAATTGCGGAACGTCTGAAAATCATGCGGAGACATTTTCTGCTGCCAAAATTGAGTGGCCCCTTCGCACCGCCAAGCCGCCTCCCCCAATGCAGCGTAGTTCTGTCAGGCGGGTGACGGTTTTTGCATTCCTCTTACCTCTCTACGTTGTCATCCTGATCCGCCGGCTGGCGGATTAGGATGACAACGTAGTGGGGTGGAAAGAGTGATTTCATTCCTTTTTCGGCTTGCGGAGCGATTCGTAGTAATCCTTCCAGATGTATTGTGGCGGCCACTCGCCGCACCATTCGACGTTGAGGAATTTTCGCTGCGGGTTGAAACTGTCAATCAGGGCATCTTTCTTTTCGCGCAGCCAGCCTTTCAATTCTTTTTCGCGGGCGATGGCATCGTTGACGTACTGGTACGATTCGAGATAAATCAGGCAGTAGCAGTAGTATTTTCCGGCGAAAGAATCGGGTTTGCCTCGGTTGGCATAGTGCTCCACCAAACGAGCGGCGACATCGTTCGTCACGCCGACGTAGAGCGCCGTTCGGTTGGGATTGGTCGTGGTGTAAACGAAGTATTCGTGGAGGTTTTTCATTTTTCAGGAGATAAAGATAAACAAGTCGCCCTTCCAAAAACGAGGAGATATTGGTTTTTCGCCCTGCTTGTGTCTTTTGACCGAGCAGGCGTGGCGTGATGATGCTTTTCGTGAGAGGGTTGGTTCCGATGTACGCTTTGCGCTTGGTCAGAAGACACAAGCGCGGCGGGAAGCCCAAGCAAGGAGGATGCTTTCGCCCTGCTTGTGTCTTTTGACCGAGCAGGCGTGGCGCGATGATGCTTTTCGTGAGAGGGTTGGTTCCGATGTAGGGCTTGACGGATGTTTCTGCGCAATTTCGTCAGACTTAACCTTTTCCTAATCCTTAGATACCCGCCAAGTCCGCAAAGGCGTTCTACATTTGCCGCCCTGAAAACATCTGTTTCGTACGATTCTTAGTTTTTTCCCCCTCTCACTCATGGGCATAGCGCATACCATCAACGAAAAAGTATTTCGCCAGATTCACGGCAATAGCCTTGTTTACAACACTTGTTGGGAAGACCCCCGCTGTGACCGTCGTTTGCTGGGCTTGAATGAGAATAGCCGCGTCGTCATGCTGACCAGCGCTGGCTGCAACGCGCTCGATTACTTGCTCGATGAACCCGGCGAAGTGCATTGTGTTGACATCAACCCGCGCCAGAATGCGCTGCTTCACCTGAAAATTGCTTTGTTGCAGCACACTGACCACGCCACGTTGTTCCAGTTTATGGGGCATGGGGTGGCCCCGCAGGCGCGTGATGTTTTCTACGAGGCAATCCGCCCGCGCTTGCCCGACCTCTACTCGGCTAATTTCTGGGAAAGAAACCTGCATTATTTCAGCACCAGAGGCTTGCGCAAGTCCTTTTATTGGCACGGCAGCAGCGGCACGGTGGCTTGGATTATCCGCAAGTGGCTGCTCAGTCGGCCAGAAGCGGCCCGGCTCACGCATCGCTTACTGGAGTCGCAGAGCGTGGAGGAGCAGTTGGAGTGGTACGAGCAGCTGGAGCCGCTTTTCCTCAATCGCTTCGTGCAATGGCTTGTGCAGCAGCACTTGGTGCAGAGTATGCTCGGCGTGCCGAAAAGCCAGCAACATTTGGCTGCCGCTATTTTCCCTGACGGGTTGTTCGGCTACATCCGCCAATGCCTGCGCCATGTGTTCACGCGGCTGCCGATGTCGGACAATTATTTCTGGAAATTGTACTTTTTTGGTCGCTATGAGCTGGATTGTTGCCCGAATTATCTGCGTCCCGAACATTTTGACACTTTGGCGAGTCGCGCCGACCGAATCGAGACGCACAATGGCTCTCTGTCTGATTTTCTGAGCAAGCACCCCGGCCAATATACCCATTTTGTGCTGCTCGACCATCAAGACTGGCTGGCGGCACGTCGCCGCCGCCCGGCTTTGGAAGAAGAGTGGCGGCTGATTTTTGGAAATGCCGCACCGGGCGCCAAGGTGTTGTTCCGCACGGCATCGTTCGAGCCTAATTTTTTGCCCGCGTTCGTGCGAGAGCGGGTGCGATTCGACCTCGACGCGGCTGCATGGTCGCAGGCCAACGACCGCGTGGGCACCTATGCTGGCACATGGGTCGGCACGATGTGATTGCGGCTTTTTTGACGATTGCTGAATTCTTGTATCGCCTTATGCACTCACAAAAATGAACTTTTCCATGAAAGGCGATTCCTCTATTTCCCAGCCGGAAGCCATGCGCCACTATTATCGGTGGCACGCCGCGGCGTACGATGCCACGCGGTGGTCGTTCCTCTTTGGGCGCAAGGCTTTGCTGCGCCAGTTGCCCATAGCCGACCACATCCAGCAGTCTTTACTGGAGATAGGCTGCGGTACAGGACACAATTTGCGTCTGTTGGCGAAATGGCATCCCAACCTCCGATTGATGGGCGTGGATGTGTCGCCCGATATGCTGGAGCAGACCACAAAGGCCATGTCGCGCTTTTCGCGGCGTTTGCAGCTCTTTGAGCAGGCTTATGGCGCTACCCCGCTCAAGCTGACCGAGGCGCCCGACCTGGTGCTGTTCTCCTACGCGCTCACCATGTTCAATCCCGGCTGGGAAGTCGCTATCGAGCAGGCTTGGAAAGACCTGAAACCCGGCGGGCGCATCGCTGTCGTGGATTTTCACGACACGCCGAGCGGAGCCTTCCGATGGTGGATGGGCAAAAACCACGTCCGCATGGAAGCGCACTTGCTGCCGTTTTTGCAGTCGAAATTCAGAACGGAAATGCTGGAAATCTGCCCGGCTTGGCTTGGGTTGTGGCGTTACATGAAATATGTGGGGCAAAAAATTGAATAGCCGCTTTGCTCACTGAACGTTGTTCTGAATCACTTGCTCGTCTTCTTTCCTGTTTCTTTTTTTGAAAAATTTTGGATGCACGACCAATAGGCCGAATGACTCGCATTCTTCTTTGGTGCGCTTGGCGTGGTGCGTCCCGTGCGCCCGAAGGATGGCGCGAGAGTATTTGCTGTCCAGTTGTTTGAACCAACTGAACCGGCGGTGTATGTACACGTCGTGAATCAGGAAATAGGTGAGGCCGTAGAGCGAAATGCCGACCCCGATGAACAAGACCCAGAAATGGGGCGTGAGGCCGCCGACCATATAACAAATCATGCTGGGTATGGCGAACACGAGGAAAAAGCGGTCATTTTTTTCAAAAAAACCTTCTTTCTCATGTTTGGGCTGATGATGGTCTGCGTGCCAGCTCCACAGCAGCCCGTGCATCAGGTATTTGTGGGTGAACCAAGCCATGAACTCCATGCCGACGTAAGCAGCGAGTGTGATGAGGGTATAAAGCAACCAATTGGCCATACAATCTCGAATGTGGGTGGGTGAAATTTTTGTGATAAAACAGGCTCTAATGCAGTTTGTTTTGCAACGGGCTATTCAAAATCTTCTACACCTTTGCCGCATTATGGCAAAACAGCAAGGTCAGCTTATTCGCAGCCTCACATTGGGGGCGGCCACCCTGTTGGTGGTCAGTTCGGTCATCGGTTCGGGCGTTTACAAAAAAGTAGCGCCCATGTCCGCCGAGTTGCTCTCGCCCTCGTTGGTGTTGTGGGCTTGGGTCTTGGCGGGTGTCATCAGTTTGTGCGGTGCTTTGAGCAATGCCGAAATCGCGGGCATGATGGCCGATTCGGGCGGCGAATACGTTTATTTCAGGAAAATCTATGGGCGGTTCATGGGGTTTCTGTGGGGCTGGACCACCTTTGCCGTCATCAAGACTGCTGCCATCGCGGGCATCGCTTATGTTTTTTCACAGGCGTTCAATGCCATCGTGCCGCTGCCGCATCTGCCTGCGTCTATCGAAAACGTCGAATTTCTGGTGTTCAAGCCATTTGAAAATGCTGGGGTCAAGGCGCTCACCATCTCATTGATACTTGTGCTGACTTTCCTCAATTCGCGGGGTTTGCGGGGCGCTGCTGCTCTCAGCGTCTGGATAACGCTATCGGTCATCGTGGCGCTGACGGGCATCGTGGTGTCGGGCTTGCTGTATGGAGGCGGCAGCATGGCCAATTTTCAAACCCCTGCCGCCGAATATGTGCCGCGCTCTTGGATGGATTTTGAATTGATAAAAGCGATGTTCGCCGCGCTCTTGGCTGCTTTTTGGGCCTACGAGGGCTGGAACACGGTGGGCTTTTTGGGGGGCGAGATTCAGAACCCCAACCGAAACCTGCCGCTCGCCCTTTTTTCGGGGATGATGATTATCATCGGGGCGTATGCGCTGGTCAATTTTACCTATCTCTATGTGTTGCCCATTGACCAGCTCGTGGATGTCCACGAGCAAAAGAACGACATTGCTGCCGTCGCGGTGGTGCGGCATTTCGCGGGCGACGTGGGGGCCACGCTTATTTCGACAATCATCATCGTCACCACATTGGGGTGCACAAACGCGACCATTCTGATGCCTCCTCGTGTCTATTACGCCATGGCCAAGGACGGGCTGTTTTTCCCCCGCGCTGCCGATATTCACCCCACCTACCACACGCCCAACTCTGCCCTGTGGATTCAAGGCATCTGGGCATGCTTGCTTGTGCTGTCGGGCAGTTTCGACCAGCTCACGGATATGTTGATTTTCGCGGCGTTCTTTTTCTATGGCGCCACGGCGTTTGGCGTGTTTGTGATGCGCCGCCGCGAGCCAGACGCGGTGCGGCCCTACAAGGTGTGGGGCTATCCGGTGGTGCCAGCCCTGTTTGTGTTGTTCTGCGTGGCGCTCATCGTCATCACCTGCATCAACCATCCGCGCGAGGCAGGGCTAGGCACCGTGCTGATGATGACGGGGGTGCCGCTCTATTTTTGGTGGAATAGGCGCTGACCGTGATGTTGATGAGTTAAAAATTGGTTTTAGGATGCCGCCCTTTCTGCCTTGTCATTGAGTAGGCCATGTTTTGTACCTTTGCCAATATACAGAAACACGGCACTTTATGGCTAAAAATATTTCTCCGCAATCTTACCCTCGTATTCAAGATGAATCAGACAAATTTCACGGTTTCCTTGATGAAGCCTCTTTGATGGAACACCCATCTAAAGTTGGAGCGAATGAGATAAAGGCCATCATCGCCAAAGCGATTGCGCAAGCCAATGCCAAATCAAGTCGTCAGATTTTGGATATTCCGGTAGATACCTCAGCGACGGAACTGGTCAAAATATACGAAAAGGAAGGGAAAAAACTGTTCGATTACTTTCTTAAATACTACGGAGACCCTGCTTCTACGGCGTTTGAGTGCGAAGGATTGCATTACAGTGATGTTGCGCGCGAGCAATTCAGAAACCGCACGCTCCAAAAACAAAGAATGAACTCTGGGTGGCGTTATCAATTCATCGCCAAAGATTGCGCGATTTCATCGGGGAGATTTGTTGCTGTCTCCGACATTGGCACCTCTGAAGCCGATTTCAACGCTGTTGCAAATTTTAGAGACAAGAACTCACCGCCTTTAAACATCTACGTCTCGGTGAAAAATCGCTCCAACACGATGGGAGGGCAAGACTGGCCCAAGGCGATATCTGCGATGGAGCAGATGGCAGCGCACGACAAAAACAGGGTTGGCCCATACATCTGTGTTTTCGGAATCGTGATGGAGAGGGGGCATCGTACGATGCGCAAGGAAAAACGAACCGAACGCGCCTATTCCGTGAACACGGAAATCTGGTTTTCTGATTTTTTCTGGCCTTTTTTCTCCAATTATTCTTATTCCGAGATGATGAATCTTGTGCTTGATGTGTTGAAAGGACAAAATCTCGAACGACGAAATACCTTGGACATTCAAATCCCAAGCGAATTGATTGAATCTTTTGGCCATTGTTGTCAGAAGTTCAAACTATTAAATGCAAATGGCATTTTTAACAATCCAGAAAGACTTTTAGACCTTTTTTGCAATAAAAAATGAGCGATGTCAAACTACACTTAGGCGATTGCCGAGAAGTGCTTGGAGCATATCCCGATGGTCACTTTAATTTGATTTTTACGAGTCCTCCCTATGCAGATGCTCGAAAAAATCATTACGATAGCATCCACCCTGACGATTTCCCAATGTTTTTCAGCACTTTTCACGAACAATTCTGGAGGGTACTGTCAGATGAAGGTTCTTTGGTGATAAATATCAAAGACAAAGTCGTAGATGGTATAAGACACCGTTACGTCTGGAAAACTATCATGGCACTTAGCGACTTGGGATGGCGCTGTGTAGATGACTATCTATGGATTAAGCCTAATGCCATGCCGGGCTATTGGTCAAATCGTTTGCGAGACGAGTGGGAATACTGCTTCCACCTCACAAAGCAAAAAGAGTTTGCTATGTATCAGGATGCGGTAAAAAAACCTATCGGCAATTGGGTGGAGAAAAGACTGGTTAATTTAAACGGCAAAAGCGCGGAAAGGCATAATAGTGAAAATAACAGTGGTTTTGGACGTGATTTGCGAAACTGGGAAGGCAAAGAATACGTCCTCCCAGGAAATACGGTAACTGCTGCTGTGGTAGGTAAAAACATGGGGCATCCCGCCGTTTTTCCGGTTCCTTTGGCGGAGTTCTTCATAAAACTTTTCACAAAAGAGGGCGACCAAGTGCTAGACCCCTTTGGAGGCAGCGGAACCACTGCCCTTGCCGCATTGGCGCTCGACCGTCATGTCGTTTTGATTGACAATAAACCTGAGTACATAGAAGTAGCAAAGGTGCGCATCGAAAAAATGCAGCAAGAGACTGGGTTGCAGTACAAGCTCTGGTAATCTTCATTAGACTTGTTGTGGTGGAGGGCTTTTCCTTCGCCAAAGGCCTCCATCGCAACAGGTCTATTTCTCCAGCCGCTCCATCAATCGCCCCGTAATGCGGAGAAAATCCATCTCCGTGATGATGCCCACCAATTCTTTGCCTTTCACCACAGGAAGGCAGCCGATGCGGTGCTGCTGCATTTTGTGCATGGCATCCATGATGGTGGTTTCGGGTGCCACGGTCACGGGTTTTTCTATCATGATTTCGCTCACGATGGTGGCGCCGCTGTGTTTCTTCAATTTGCCGCAATGAGCAAAATGGCGCAGCAGCATCCGGCTGGAGATGAGGCCAATCAGCTCGCCCTTGCTGTTCTCCACAGGCATATAGCGGATGCGCCGCCAGTCCATTATTTCAGCGACCAGTTCTATCAGGTCGTCTTTTTGCACGGTGAACAGGTCTGTGGACATGAACTCTTCCACTTTCAGTTTGCCGGGATGCCAATCCGTCAAGTCGGTGACGGAGCCTTCTTTCCATGTGTGCACAGGCTTATTCTCTTTTTGATTTTTCACGATGGCGGCAGTGACGGCTGCCACAGCCTCGTCGTTGGTGACTTCTTTTTTCAAGGCTGTAAAAGTACGCAACAGCCACCGCGCCCCATTCTTGTGTTCCCTGGCGCGGGCTTCTATGATGCCCAAATACTTGCTGATGTCGGCATTTTTCACCTTGCGCGATTTCAGCCCCTCTTTGGCCATCGGCAACAATTCTTTCAAAATCAGCTCTGTGACGGGTACCTTTTTGTCCTTTAACCAAGTGAAGGTAGTGTCAATGCCGAATTTGGCCGATTTCAAAAAATTATCGCGGGCATCCACAAAATCAATATGCTTGGTGATGTCCTCGTAGCGGTTGCCCATCGCCACCATGCAGCCGAGCCAGAAGGCCGCGTTGGCCACCTCGTCCACTGTGGTGGGGCCGGATGGCAGCACACGATTCTCGATGCGCAGGTGCGGCTTGCCGTTAGGCGAGATGCCGTAGCAAGGGCGATTCCACCGATAGACGGTGGAGTTGTGGATTTGCAGGGCGCGAAGCTTGGGGGTCTTGCCGTCGCGCACCATGTTGAGCGAGTCCTCTTCGATGGCTCCGGCGAGCAACACGCGGAAACGGCTGATGTCTTCTTTGTAAATCTCCGTGATGTCGCTGCGCAACCAGCCAGAGCCAAAGTTGACACGGGGAAGGCGCTCCCGCATGTGGTCGTGCGTGGTGCGCGTGTCGAGGCTTTGCTGGAACAAGGCGATGCGGGTTTCATGCCATAGGCGGCGGCCAAACACCAAGGGGGAATTGGCAGCGATGGCGATAGTAGGCCCCGCCAACACCTGAGCGATGTTGTACATTTTCACGAAGTCTTTCGGAGCTACTTGCAAATGCACCTGAAAACTGGTGTTGCAAGCCTCCAACAGGGGCGAATCGTGTTTTACCAATAGTTCGTCCACGCCTTCCACGCGCAATTCGAAGGACGTGCCCAGCAAGTGTTTCTGAATCGCCGCCATCAATGCATAATAGCGGTCTTTGGGAGTCAGGTTTTGCATTTCCAAATCATGCTTGCGCAAGGTGGGCAATATGCCACATAGAATGATAGAGGCATCAAACTCGTCCAGTACTTTCTGAATCTCTTTCAAATACCTCAAATTTTCGGCCTCCAGCTGACTCAAACAATCGCCTGAAAACTCTCGCGGGCTTAAATTGGTCTCCAGATTGAACTTTGCCAACTCCGTCACACACCACGGCTTGTCATCGCCCAATTTGGCCAACACCTCCATGTTGATACAAGCAGGCTTGAAGGTTTTATTATGCACAAGACACATCTCTTGTTCAGCGCCGATGCGCGTGATGTTTGATTCAAACCAATCGTTTTCAAGCATATACTCAAATGCCTGGACATCGTCCAGAAGGCTGCGCACAAAGTGCAGCATCTCGTTTTTACTGTCAATAGTGCTTACTTTTTGAAATCCCATAACTTGTGTGGCCGGGGCGGTTGGTGGATAAAATCCGGCGGGCAATATTATTGGTTTAAAAACTATTGCACAAAAATTTGTTTAAGTGGTTGAAAGCCAACTTACTTTGCCCTATGAACTCAGAGGCTGCCATATTGCACCTATCCCAACATGATAAATTGCGTCCCTTGATTGAGGGTATTGCGCCGCCAGACTTCACCCCTACTGGAAAAGTATATTTCGACCTGCTTGAATCTATTGTCTCCCAACAACTTAGCATCAAGGCTGCCAGCACTATCTTCAACCGCTTCTGCGCTTTGTTCCCCGACAATTATCCGCACCCCGCTATGCTCTCTGCAATAGAGACAGAGCAATTGCGCCTCGCAGGATTATCCAATCAGAAAGCAAGTTATTTGCAGAACGTAGCGGCATTTTCTCTACAACACGACCTTGAAAATCATCAGTGGGAGGCGATGAGTGATGATGAAATCATTGAATTTTTGACCCGAATAAAAGGCGTGGGCAGATGGACCGCACAAATGATATTGATGTTCACCATTGGCCGACCCGATATATTTCCCATTGATGACCTCGGCATACAGCAAGCCATGATACGGCTATACGAATTGGATGAAAAAGATAAAAAACTCAAACAGACCATGATAACACTTGCAGAGCCTTGGCGACCTTGGCGCACCATCGCCTGTCGCTATTTGTGGCGCTGGAAAGACACACGTTGACGTTTTTTTCGAGTGCGTGATTTGCTAGAAAAATCCGTAAAAACTTAGTTAGAAAAATGATTTCGTCTTCATTGCAAAAGCATACAATCCTAAAACAAGTCTCTCTGCCTTCTACCTAAGTTTTTACAAATTTTTTTGACAACCCACTAAATGTCAATACAACGTTTAACAAGACATACACTTTACTTATACTTCGCGCCGCCAAGTTTTGGGCATGGCTAAAAGCGCAATCTGTTCAAAATCAGGGAATCAGTCATGGTGAACTGGCAAATCTTGGCGAATCAAGGTATAAAAGCGAGTAAAAACTATACAATTGCCAACAAATAGCGGGTGCATTATTCCGGCATATATTGGAACAGCGTTCCAGCGATTCTCGCTTTGTTGGGTTCTGAGGTGTCATCCCGGAAGAATGGAGGGATGACATCTCAAAAACAGGCCGAGATGTCACCTTTTTCGTTCCTCAAAAGATGACACCTCTTACAAACCGAGAATAGCTGACAGCGTTCCGATTTACTTGATACAATTTGAAATGCACCCATATAGCAGTTTCAAAAAAAGCCTCTCAAATCGTAAATCCCCAATCATAAATCGAAACAATCGAAACAATCGAAACAATCGAATACACTCACAACAACACTAACTAAACAGCAGCAAACAATGAAGTCACAGGAAAGTCTTAGGTACCCCATCGGAAAATTTGAGTTTGGAAAAATATGGTCACTTGAAGACACCCGGCGCAACATAAAAGCCATTGCCCGACTACCCAAAGAACTCAAAAAAGCAGTCAAGAAATTGAAAAGTGGTGAATTGGATATACCCTACCGCCGTGGAGGCTGGACGGCACGCCAAGTCGTGCACCACTTGGCAGACAGTCATTTGAATGCATTTGCTCGCATGAAACTCGCCGTCACGGAAACAACCCCCATCATCAAACCTTATGAAGAAGCAAGCTGGGCAGAAACAGAAGATGCCAAGTCAGCACCCGTGAAGCTATCCATTAAAATTTTGGAGCCCCTGCACAAACGTTGGGTCATGTTTTTGGAGTCGCTTTCCGAAGAAGACTTGGAGCGCGGCTATTTCCATCCTGAACAACAACGAGTCATCTCGCTCCCCGAAGCTATCGCACACTATGCTTGGCATGGTCAGCATCACATTGCGCACATACGACTTGTTAGCGCCAAAAAAGGAAAACACAGAGAAGCAGAAAGTGTGTTGGCACCTGCTCCACGCGCAGCAGCCCGCCCACGCAAGCAACAACTACACGCCTCCGACCAAAAATCTGCCGCCGCAGCACCCGCCCCCGCCAAGCGCAAGCGCCGCAGCAGCGCGGAAGTAGCCGCCGAAAAAGCGGCCAAGGCCGCCCTGCCCAAGCTCTCGCGTGCCGAAGTGCTCGAAAAAGCCCGCGCCGCCCGCGCCGCCAACCTCGCCGAGAAGGCCGCCGCCGCGCCGAAAAAGACTGGCGCCGCCGCCCCCGCCAAGCGCAAGCGCCGCAGCAGCGCGGAGGTAGCCGCCGAAAAAGCGGCCAAGGCCGCCCTGCCCAAGCTCTCGCGTGCCGAAGTGCTCGAAAAAGCCCGCGCCGCCCGCGCCGCCAACCTCGCCGAGAAGGCCGCCGCCGCGCCGAAAAAGGCCAAGGCCGCACCTTCATCTGGTGATGCCCCTAGAAAGCGTGGCCTAAGCCCCGAACGCATGGCCGAAATCAGGGCCATGAGAGGCAAAAAGAAATAGACTTGCCATTGTGGAGAAATAAATGACAACGGCTTCCGGCGTTTGCTCCGCTGGAAGCCGTTTTTTTGCCTGCCAATATGAATCGTATCATCGGAAAATTTGGTGGAGAACACCCCGGCGCGCTGGTGCTGGTATTTGGTGCCTTGCACGGCAACGAACCAGCGGGGGTCAAGGCATTGGAAGCCGTATTTCAAATGCTGCACGAAACGGCCAACTCACACCCGGATTTTGTTTTTCACGGAACATTAGTGGGTATGCTCGGCAATCGGAAGGCTTACGAGATTCGGCAGCGTTTCATCGAAAAAGACCTCAACCGACAGTGGACATCGGAGAACATTCGGCGGGTTTTGGCCGAAAAGGCAAGGGGGCTGGATGCCGAAGACCTCGAAATAGCGGAAATACTCGAGGCCGTGCATACCGAGATTCAGGACACTTGCCCTGAGGTGCTCGTTTTGCTCGATATGCACACCACCTCAGCAGGGGGCGGTGTTTTTTGCATACCCACCGACGAGGGTGCCAGTCTTCGCTTGGCCAAAACACTCCATGCCCCTGTCATTCTCGACCTTTTTCAGGGCGTGCGCGGCACCTTGTTGCGCTTTGCCGCCGATGGGCACTTGCAAATAGGCGGTTTTCCCAAAATAGCCTTTGGCGCAGCCTTCGAGGCGGGACAGCATGAGGAGCCACTATCGGTGAGCCGTTCCATTGCCGCCATCATCAATTGCCTCCGCGCAACAGGCTGCATCGAGCCGGAGGATTTGCCCAATGCGCACGAAGCCGTTTTGGAAAATTACAGCGCCCGGCTGCCCAAAGTCACCAGATTGCGCCATGTTCACCACATCCGCCCAGGCGACTCGTTCCGAATGAGGCCGGGCTACACCAATTTCCAGCCGATACGTCAAGGCGAACACTTGGCCGACGATATCACGGGGCCTATTCTGGCACCCACGGCTGGCCTCATGCTGATGCCGCTATATCAGCCCAAAGGCTCGGACGGCTTCTTCATAGTGCAAGAAATCTGAAAAGCCTTGGCGAGTTATAGATGTATAACCGTGCAGTTCAGCCTATCCTTGAACGTGAACGCATAGGAAAACACGCCCGCCTGCTCCAGCCACTCGCCAAACGGCAGCCCGGATGCCACCACGTCGGCCACCGCCACCTCGCGCCTTTCGCCCTGCCAGCAGCCGCCCCATCGTGTGGGAAGCGGTAGCCGCGCCCACCCGCTCAAATCGGCCAGCAACGTGAGCAGCGATTGCAACGCAGCCTGCTGCCCTTGTGGGTCGAATTGGCACTGAAATCCATTCAGCCCCAAGTGTTTGGACTTATACTTTGAGCGGTTAGGGATGCACAACGGATTGCCGGCCATGCGGCTCAGTATTGCTTTTTCCATATATTGCTCGAATTCGAGTGTTTGTAGCGATGGCAACATCCGTTCAAGCATTGGCCATTGGAAAAACCGCGCTACCCATTCCTCCACATTGTCGCGGTAATGTTGGGCATTCACAAAAGTGGAATCAGCCAGCCAGACCAACCCTTCCGCTACTCGTTCGAGATTTTTTTCCTCAAAAAGCCAAAGCAACAGGTGAATGGTAGCCAACGGGTATTTCCGCCTAAACCCCTGCCGAATCGAAAATCCACGCAGCGCGTTGGGGTTGAGCGAATGAGTGTGTCCCGGAAGTTCATCATCGCTCGCGCAGGCAATGATATGATGTCCCAAACTTGGAATCGCCGCGTGATAAATATCCAAATCCACCGCAAACAACCTCCCCGCAAGCAGTTTTTCCCGGAAATCCGTGGCATCCCCAGCGTGCCACAAGCGCGTGTATTGGCAATAAACCCCAACTACTGGCCACCCAAAACGCTGATGCAGGTACATCGCCGACAGCAGGCTGTCCAAGTCGTCGCCAATGACCGTGCCCTCCACATAGTCGGGTCGTGCGAACGGCAGAAACGCGGCGCATATCTCGTCGCGGTCGCGGCAGTCGGTGTTGGCAAGAACGGGCATACAACGGGTATTGGATAGCGTTGCAAAAGAAAGAAAAATTACGGGTTGAAGGGGCTGAATGAGCCAAAGTGGGCGTTGTTGGCATCCAAGTCATGGCTTTTAGGCCAGAACGTTCAGAAAAGTGCGCCGAACCTTCCCATATGTTTTTTTACACGGCAAACGCTGTACTCAAAGGAGCGTAAATTATCGAAAACCAAAACTCTGTGCCTCTGTGCCTCTGTGTTTTCTCATTGTCTTAATTGGGATGACACAGTCTTGTGAACGCCCTCGGGGCGAAGCGCTGATTACAATCACTTCGTTGTGTGACAATTGTCCATCAAGGAAAACGAGGGGCAGGCGTAGCTTTGTGCTTGTTACAAAGCGAGTATTCCATGAAATATCAAATTCTCATCGTCGGCGGCGGCAACGCTGGGCTTTCCGTGGCCGCCCAGCTGCTTCGCAAAAAACCAAAACTCAAACTCGGCATCATCGAACCTTCGGATAAACACTACTATCAGCCCGCTTGGACAATGGTGGGCGGCGGTGTTTATGACGTGGCCGACACGATTCGCAACGAAGCGGACTACATTCCCAAAGGCGCTGAATGGCTCAAGGGTGCCGTCGCCACATTTCAGCCAGAGGCCAACACCGTGGTCACCCGCGACGGCAAAGTCATCGGC
Organism: Saprospiraceae bacterium; assembly: GCA_026129545.1. Taxonomy (NCBI): domain Bacteria; kingdom Pseudomonadati; phylum Bacteroidota; class Saprospiria; order Saprospirales; family Saprospiraceae; species Saprospiraceae bacterium. Next base: position 698,246 of record JAHCHX010000002.1, on the reverse strand, counting down.
TACGACTACCTGATTGTCTGCCCCGGCATTCAGCTCAACTGGCACCAAATCGAAGGCTTGCCCGAAACGCTGGGGAAAAACGGAGTATGCAGCGTGTATTCACACCTTTACGCGCCTTACACATTCGAGTGCTTGAAAAATCTGAAAGAAGGCGGCACGGCGATTTTCACGGCTGCGAGCGGGGCGGTGAAATGCGGCGGCGCACCACAAAAAATCATGTACCTCGCAGGCGACCACATCCGCCGGGCAGGGCTTTCCGACAAAGTGAAGTTGGAATTTTGCAGCGGCGGCACCGTGATTTTCGGCATTGAAAAATACGCCAAAACGCTCCGCAAAGTGGTGGAGCGCTACCGCATCGCCACCCATTTCAAACACGACCTCATCCGCGTGAGCGGCCCCGCGCACGAGGCCACGTTCAAAGTGACCGCCCCCGACGGCTCAGTGTCGGAAATTACCAAACATTTTGATATGCTTCACATCACGCCGCCGCAAAGCGCCCCAGACTTTGTGCGCAACAGCCCCCTCGCCAACGAAAAAGGATGGGTGGACGTGGACAAACTCACCCTACAGCACCGCAAATACCCCAACATCTTTTCACTCGGCGATGCCTCCGGTATGCCCAATTCCAAGACGGGTGCCGCCGTGCGCAAACAAGCCCCCGTGCTCGTGCAAAACCTGCTCGCCGCGATGGATGGCCGAACCCCTTCCGCACAATACAACGGCTACAGCTCCTGCCCCATCATCACGGGCTATGGCAAACTCATGCTCGCCGAATTCGACTACGACAACAACCCTATGGAGACCTTCCCCTTCGACCAGTCGAAAGAACGCTGGACCATGTGGGTGCTCAAGCGATACATTCTGCCGTGGCTTTATTGGAACAGAATTTTAAAAGGGACGATGTAGATGGGGGTAAAGGGCAGTGCAACATCGTTTTTTTACACATTCCTCCCCATCTATCAAAAAAGCCTGCCCGCCCTCTTCACTGTTCCGCTTGTTTTTCAAACAATTCCGCATAGTAGCCGCCCAAAGCGAGCAACTCCTCATGCGTGCCTTCCTCTGCGATGCGGTGGTTGTCGAGCACGATGATTTTGTCGAACTGCAACATGGAATAAATGCGATGCGTGATGATGATGGCTGTCTTGTCGGCCAATGCCGTCTCCAAATAGCCAAGTATCTGGCTCTCCGTGTTGGTGTCCACCGCCGAGAGGCAGTCGTCGAGCAAGACCACGTCGGGTTGTTTGGCAAAAGCGCGAGCGATGCTCACGCGCTGTTTTTGGCCGCCTGAAAGCGTCACGCCACGCTCTCCGACCAGCGTGTCGTAGCCTTCCGGCAAATCCATGATGTCGTTGTGCACCGCGGCGCTTTTTGCGTAAAAAACAGCCTCCTCGCGTTCAATGCCCTCTTTGCCAAAAGCAATGTTGCCATAGACGGAGTCGGAAAACAAAAACACATCTTGGGGGACATACCCAATGCGACGGCGCAATTGGGACAGGTCGTGTTCGCGGATGTCCTTGCCATCTATCAGGATGCGGCCTTCCGTCGCGTCGTACATCCGCACCAACAAATCCGCGAGGGTCGTCTTGCCGCTGCCCGTCCGACCAATAATGGCCATTTTTTGGCCGGGCATAATTTCAAACGATACATTATCAAGGGCTTTGATGCCGGTGTCGGGATACACAAAGGAGACATTCTCAAAGCGGATATGGCCGCTAAGGCTGTAGTCCAAAGGCTGTTGGCCGTTGGGTTCTGTATGGGCAATTGCCGAAGATGGCTGACTGGCCACTGGGTTAGTGATGATGGGTTGTGTTTTCAAAAATTCATTGATGCGCTTTTGTGAGGCCGCGGCCTGCTGGGTCAGCGAGGCAATCCACCCAATGGCCGTCACTGGCCAAGTCAGCATATTGATGTAAATGACAAACTCGGCGATATTGCCCGCCGTTGCTTTGCCTTCCACCACAAGCAAGCCCCCGACATACACCGTGATGATAGTGCTCACGCCAATCATCAGCGCCATCAACGGGAAAAAAAAGGCATCAATCCGAATCAATTTGAGCGACTTTTGGCGAAATTCCTCGCTTTGAGCGGCAAACCAGCGTCCCATCGCTTTTTCCTGCACATAACTTTTCACCACCCGAATACCGCTGTAAACCTCTTGCGCCGTGCTAGTGAGCACCGCCAATTGCTGCTGGATTTTTTCGCTGCGGCGATTGATGAGCGTGCTGACCCAATAAATCGAGATGCTCAAAAAAGGCAACGGCAGCAGCGACCACAGCGTGAGCGTAAGGCTCACATTGAGCATGGAGGATATGGTCAGAATGAAAAGAAAAATCAGGTCAAGGCCATACAAAATGGTGGGGCCGAGGAACATCCGAACCTTCGACACGTCTTCCGAAATGCGCGACATGAGGTCGCCCGTGCTATTTCGCTTGTAAAAAGCGAGGTCGAGTTTTTCATAATGCGCGAACATTTCCTTGCGCATATCGTATTCGATAAGGCGGCTCACCACGATAATCGTTTGCCGCATGAAAAACATGAACAAACCCATCAGCAGCGCCAAACCAATGACAGCCCCACCAAACCAAGCGATTTGCCGCCCCAGCTCGCCAAACGCTTCTGGGTGCGCCGCTATGCCGCCGTGTTCCTTGTAGTAGCCGACGCGCTCCACCACGGTGTCGAGCGCGTTGCGAATCACTTTGGGTTGCCAAACCCTGAACCAGTTAGCCAGCCCCACGAACAAAATGCCCAACAGCAAGCGCCATCGGTATTTCCAGAAAAATTTGTTGAGATATGATAGGTGTTTCATGCGGCAGGGTAAACAAGCTTAGTGTGCAAGGGTTCGAGCAAGCGGGCAAAAACATACCCGGACTGACGATGACTTGAGCCAGCCAAGCCATTTTTCCATAGACACGGTGCCTCGCAACTTGGTGGCAGGGGCGTATTTTGGGAATTGGGCGTACCTTGCGCCGCCTTGCCATGAAAAGGTCGAACGGCATATAAATAATACCCAATATCCGGCTACTGTCTGTTTTTTTTGTCATGTTGGAAACATCCGTCCGCTTGCAAGTACACCGCGATTTTTCCTTACAAGGCAGGCAGCAACCTTCAAACCCACTCCATGCGCACTGACGTCAACACCCTCGGCGAATTTGGCCTCATCGAACACCTCACGCAGGATTTTCCCTTGCGACAACCATCCACCATTAAAGGCGTGGGCGACGACGCGGCAGTCATTGACAACGGCGGCCTATGCACCGTCGTCAGCACCGATATGCTCGTCGAAGGCATCCATTTCGACCTCGCATACATGCCGCTCAAACATCTTGGCTACAAATCCGTGGTGGTCAACCTGTCGGACATTTACGCCATGAACGCCTTCCCGCGCCAAATTACCGTCTCCATCGCCATCTCCAATCGTTTTTCCGTGGAGGCGCTCGACGAGCTCTACGCGGGCATTCGGGCCGCCTGCGACGCTTACGGCGTGGACCTCGTGGGAGGCGACACTTCTTCCTCGCTCAAGGGCCTTATCGTCAGCGTCACGGCCATTGGCCAATGCGAAAAAAGCCAACTCGTCTATCGGTCGGGCGCACGCCCCGGCGACCTCGTCTGCATCACCGGCGACCTCGGAGCCGCCTATCTCGGCCTGCAATTGCTGGAAAGAGAAAAGCGGATTTGGCAGGAAAACCCCGACGTGCAACCCGATTTGGAAGGGCAGAAATATGTGGTGGGGCGACAACTCAAACCCGAAGCCCGCAGAGACATGATTGAGACATTCAGAAAAATACCGCTCAAACCAACTGCCATGATTGACATCTCGGATGGGCTGGCTTCCGAGATTTTTCATATTTGCAAACAAAGCAAAGTCGGGGCATTGGTAGAAGAAAGCGGCGTGCCCATCCATCAGGAAGCCCAATTGCTTGCGCTCAAATTCAAGCTCGACCCCATCACCTGCGCCCTCAACGGCGGCGAGGACTACGAGCTCCTGTTCACCATTGACCCCAACGATGTGGACAAGGTGAAATTCCTGCCGGACATCTACATCGCAGGCGAAATTTTGGAGGCCAAAGACGGCATCAAACTCAACACCAAAGGTGGCAACCTGCACGATTTGAAGGCGCAAGGGTGGGTGCACTTTTGAATGTTGAATAGGTGTGACAAGCACGGTTCTACCTACGTTTTTAAGCAACTACTCAGGCGGGGACAGCACCCCGAGACACACTCCGGATGCCCCCCACGAAACGATATCGAGCATCTCCGCCCACTTTTCGGGGCGCTGCCCTTGCCAAAGTACTTACATGGTTTCTAAAAAAACTGCCGCGTGAACTGGCCATCCGCACTCAAAGCATTCCGCGCCTACCTGCTTCTCGAACGTTCGCTCAGCGCCAACACAGCGGAGGCGTACCTCAACGACGTGCAAAAATTTGTGCGGTACCTCGAAATCGAACAAATAGACCTTCCTCCGTTGGCCGTGCGGCAAAGCGATTTGGAAAAATTCATTTTTTGGGTCAACAAACTGGGGCTGGAAGCCAGTAGCCAATCGCGGCTCATCTCCGGGTTGCGGGCGTTCTACAAATTTTTGATGGTGGAGGATATGACGGACGACGACCCCACCGAATTGCTCGAAAGCCCGCGCCTGCGCCGAAAAATGCCAGTGGTGTTGTCCGTCCACGAAATACAAGCCATGCTGGCTGCCATTGACCTCTCCGAGCCACAAGGCACGCGCAACCGCGCCATTGTGGAGATGCTCTACGCTTGTGGGCTGCGGGCGAGCGAATTGGTCAACCTCAAACTCACCAACCTCTTCCTCGAAACTGGTTTTCTGAAAGTCGTGGGCAAAAACGACAAAGAGCGGTTGGTGCCGATTGGCTACGAAGCCGTGAAATACCTGAATCTTTATCTTGAGCACATTCGCAGTCAGCAAGACAACATTCACCCCGGTCAGGAGAACATCGTTTTTCTCAACCGGCGCGGGCATCGCCTCACCCGCGTCATGGTATTCCACATCGTGAAGGCATTGGCTGAAAAAGCAGGCATCGCCAAACGTATCAGCCCACACACCTTTCGCCACTCGTTCGCCACGCATCTCGTGGAAGGCGGTGCCGACCTCAAAGCCGTGCAGGATATGTTGGGACACGAGAGCATCACGACCACCGAAATTTACACACACTTGGACACCGAATACCTCAAAGAAACCATCAATCTCTTCCACCCGAGAGTGCGCATGGCGCTCGAGGCAACGAACAAAGCAACGTGAGTGGCCGGCCAGCCTCTATTTTGGGAAATACCGAATTGCATACTTTTGCCCTCAATAGACTTGTGGCAGAGGCTGCCTTGGCGAAGAGACCGCCACAAGTCCAATCTTGACACACCAGCAAGCGTATCACCACCTTTCATGCACAAACCACTCTTCAAAATCCGCGAAAACGGTTGTTTCGGGTTCATCAACGCCCACGGCGAGGTGGTGATAGAGCCGCAGTATTTGGAGGTGAGCGAATTCAAAAACGGCTTTGCCGCCGCTCGGCTCAATGGGCAGTGGGCGCTGCTTGATGCGGCAGGTCGTCTGTCTATCAAGCGCCTATATCGTTCGTTGGGTTTTTTCGAGGAAGGTCTTGCACGTGCCCAGTGGGTGCGGGCATGGGGCTACACCGACGGTCGAGGCAATGTGGCCATCCCGCCAATGTTCGAGGAAGCAGGTGATTTCTGTGGCGGCTTGGCCCCTGTCGCCTTCGAGGGGCGTGCGGGCTTCATCAATCAAACAGGGCAGTTTGTCATAAAACCCAACTTTTCCGCCACTGGCAATTTCCGCGATGGGCTGGCTCCTGCCGCCGATGGCGACCAATGGGGATTCGTCAACACACAGGGCCAATTCGAGATTGAGCCAGCATGGGACACGGCGCAGCCATTTCAGGGAAATGTGGCGGTGGTGATGCGCGGAGGCCTGTGGGGACTTGTCAACCGGGCGGGGCAGGCGGTGGTGTTGCCTCAGTTCGAATTTGTGAAGGGGCATGCGCACGGAGAGTTTTTCGATGGCATGGCGCTGGCCTACCAAGATGGCAAGTACGGCTTCGTGAGCCAGCAAGGAGCCATAGCCGTGGAGCCGATGTTCGACCTCGCGGGCGATTTTGGCGAAGGATTGGCACTCGTGGAAATCAACGGCGCTTATGGGTACATTGACAAAACGGGCAAGCTCGTCATCATGCCAAAATTCGAGGATGCCGGAGTGTTCTCCGACGGGCTGGCACAGGTGCGCATCAATGGGCGCTGGGGATACATCAACACGGAAGGGCAAGTCGTCATACCAGCCACCTACGACTCGGCCACGCCTTTCCGCGATGGGTTGGCATTGGTCATTTCAGACGGCAAGTGGTGCTACATTGACCGCTTCGGCGGCGCGATTTGGAGAGAGGCTAGCTGAAAGCGAGGCCCGTGTCGTTGCCACCTTTGTTTGTCGCCCATTTTACATTTCTAAAAATTGTGAGGCCGAATCGTGTTGAGCGGTTCGGCCTTTTGCTTACCAATTTTGGAGGATTTGGCCCCTTTTTAGGCAATTTTGGCGCTTTTGGGCGGCGGATTATACGAAGTCTTATCCGTTAAAAAAAATTTAATGAAAAATTTTTTTTGTTAAAACGCTATGTACGCTCGCTACTGGCACGGGGTTCGCAAGTCTGTATCTCGTTCACGTTTTTTTTAAATCACGCATCCACCATTTAACCAAAACTAATTAGCCATGACACATTTCAAAAAAATCGCACTCCTGTTCGCGCTTGCCCTCCCCCTCATAGCGGCAGGCCAAAGAAAAGAGCCGAGCGTCGTTGCGGAAGGCTTCGTGGTGGACCGCGCCAGCGGAGCGCCGCTCAATCAAGCCGTCGTGACGGTCTATGACGACGTGATGATTCTCCCGCTTGCCTTTGCCGCTACCGACGACGAAGGATATTTCTCCATCGAGGTGCCAAAGGTAGAGCGCTACAAGATTCTCGCAGACCGCCAAACCTTCTTCATGAAGGACGTGGTGATGGCCCCCGACAAGAATGGCAAGCTGAAAGCCAAACTGGGGCTGGAGCGCAAGCCGGGTTATGTGTTCGACATCACCTTGTTCGACAAGGCGTATGAGCACAACCCCATCAACACCCTCCGCGACTGCAAGGTGGAAATCTACAACAATACCACCAAAACGCAGGAACTCACGCTCGAGAAATGGCCCAAGGCCACCTTCAATTTCTCCTTCGCCGAAGGCAATCACTACACCATCTTGGTGCGCAAACCGGGCTACCTCAACCACCGCGTGGAAGTGTACGTCAACGTGAATGGTTGTATCCTCTGCGTGGACGGCATGGGGGTGAAAGAGCCAGACGTTGTGCCATTGATGACCCACGGCAACGAGGTGGGCTACTTCTTGGGTGCCATTGACCTCGACTCGCTCCACATCGGCAAACGCTTCGAGTTCAAAAATCTTTACTACGACTTCAACAAATGGGACATTCGTCCTGATGCCGCCAAAAATCTTGACAAGTTGGCAACCTTTTTGAAAGACAATCCGGGGCTGAAATTCGAGCTCGGCTCGCATACCGATTCGCGTGGCTCTGATGCCTACAACCTGACACTCTCGGACAAACGCGCAAAATCCGCCGTTGACTACATGATTGCCAACTGCGGCGTTGACCCCGAATCCATCACGGCCAAAGGCTACGGAGAGACCCAACTAATCAACAAATGCGGCAACGGGGTAGCGTGCTCTGAATACGAACATCAGCTCAACCGCCGCACCGAAATCAAAATCACTGGCTGGAACGACAAAGACCCCCTCTGGGACCGCAGCCTCAAAGAAATCATCGAAGACAAAAACCTGTACAAACGAATCATCGAGCAAGAAAAAGCTCGCAAACGCAAAGAACTCACAAGCCGCAAATAACCAACCCACGAACAGTATTCTTTCAATCCACTCTCAAATCTGATTTGCCATGAATATCATCTTGAATTTCAACAATCAACTCGCGCTGTCCCTCCTGTTTGTCGCAAACGTGGCGACTGCCCAAAATGAAATCCACTCCACAGCCACCGATTTCAAGTACGGCAACACCACCGTCGTTTACACGAAAAGCGACAATTACAACGACCAAGCTATCTTGTCCCAATTGGGCGACATCTATGGTGTCGGCGACGTGGTGCGCATCGCAGTGGCTCAACCCGGCCAGCCTACCGACATGCTGGCCTCCGAAGACCCTGCCATCCTCTTCGCCATGCCCAAGCCCCCTAAAGCGGATGCGCCCAAATCGGTCGTGATGGAAACGCCCAAAAAAGTCGAGCCAATGAAAGTGTCGCTCAGGGAGCCAATAGCAGCGGCGCCCGAAAAGGCACCAGTATCAGTTTCGGCCAAACTTGGTGGCAAGACCCTCAGAAAAGGCAGCATTTTCCGCTTGGAGAAACTCTACTTCGATGCCGACAAATCCGAGTTGAAAGCAGAAAGCGAGTTCGAACTCGAGCGCCTGTTCGAGTTCCTCAATGAACACCAAAGCATCACCATCGAAGTACGCGGGCACACCAACAACCAAATGTGGCCCAACGTGGATTTTGCCAACACGCTCTCCACCGAACGCGCCAAGGCCGTCGCCGAATGGCTCATTGAAAAAGGTATCGCTGCCGAGCGAGTCCAATACAAAGGTTTTGGCTGGACGATGCCAGTAGAACCGAACGTGACACCCGAAGGTCGCAAAAAGAACCAGCGCGTGGAAGTGAAAGTGCTGAGCATGTGACGCCGAACGGTTCCGCGCCGTTTTCAAAAAAAGATAACGGGAGAAAGAGACAACGCAGCAAGCGCCTCCACATCCCGATTGTTCCATGAGGTTTAGTGAATCCGTCTTGCGGCACAGGCTGTGAGGCGGATTTTTTTATGCCTGCCGAAACGAAGCCCAAGCGCGTTCGGCCAGCTGTTGGGTCAATTGCTCGATGTAATAACTACCTGCTGCCGCGTCCGGGATTTCGTCGAAAAAACCCTCCATTTTCAGAAGATGCTGCACGTTGCGAGCGATGCGGCGACTGAAAGGCTTCGAATAAGTCGCCAGCGCCTCCCGACCCTCATCGTATGGCAGCACAGTCAGCCTGTCAGCTCCGCCCAACACCGCCGACATTGCCATCGTAGTGGCGCGAATCATGTTCGTGTATAGTTCGTCAGAATATGCCTCTGGCCGAAACGAGACCTCCACCACCGGATATTCGAGCGGTACCCCCCAAGCTTGCAGGGCATTCAACCACAACAACTTGAGCGCCCGAATACGCGCAATTTCGAGAAAATAACTTTTTTCAATGACAACGGACAGCTGCAACGCACCAGCTACCGCCGACGCAGACAAACCACGTTCAGTAAGTTTCTGAAAGTACAAGTTGGCGTGTTTCAATCCTGCTCCCAAAGTTTCGGCGGAAGGGGATGAAAGGACTGCAATCGTCACCAATTTGAACTGAGGGAATTGTGTGTTCGCAAAACCCAGCAAATCAACCAAATAGCGCCAGTCCACAATGCCTGCCGAGGTAGCCGGGTCGTATGCAAAAGAGCCGCGCAGTTGCTGGGGCGGGGTGTCGCGCTGCTGCGCCAGACGCTCCAAAAAGCCCAACACCAGCCCCGGGTTACCGCGTACTCCAGCGCCTGCAAAATGCAGCCCGATGAAATCAAGATGGATTTTTTCAAAAACCTGCTGAAAATCAGCCCAATTGGGAGAAGTTTCAAAAATGAAGCGCAGCCCCTCGGCACCTCCTTCCAGCGCCTCCAAGGCTCGGAGATTGGCTGCCACGGGGTCGGCCACCAGCACGTCCTCACAGATTTCCCAATGGGCGGGTCGTCCGAGCATCGGCTTGGGCGGCTGGGCAAAATCGTCCGCATGTGCAAAAGGCGACACCCGCAAGCCCTCATCCAACATCCAGTCAAGTTCCTCCAATGGCCTGCCTTTCAAGTCTTTGGCAATCTGCCGGAGCCACGCTTCCTTGCTGACGGGCGGAAAATCGGAGAAAAAATTATCGCTTACTGTCATGGCTATCCGTTTTGCAATGTTCCATTGTTAGGATATGGGAACACGGTATTTACCCTGCAAAAGTAGAATTTCCTGCCTGCTGCCCGACCATCAAATTTCATTTGCAATTCATCATTCGGCCACAAACCTTTTTTCCAAAACCCTGTTTACCTTTGCACTTGATTAAATCTAAATAAAGCACATGGAAAAGCGCCGACTCATATATTTGGACAATAATGCCACCACACCTTGCGACCCTCGTGTGGTGGATGCGATGGTGCCCTATTTTTACGAGAAACACGGCAACGCGGCCAGCCGTAGCCACCAATTTGGCTGGGAAGCAGAAGATGCGGTAGATTATGCCCGCGAACAAATCGCCGCGCTGCTGGAAGCGGAAGACAAGGAAATCATCTTCACATCGGGGGCCACTGAGAGCAACAACCTCGCGCTCAAAGGCGTGTTTGAGATGTACGCCAAAAAAGGAAACCACATCATCACCGCCGAAACCGAACACAAAGCCATTCTCGACACGTGCAAACACTTGGAAAAGATGGGGGCAGAAATCACTTACCTGAAAGTGAAAGAAGACGGGCTGGTGGACCTTGCCGAACTGGAAGCCGCCATCAAGCCGACCACCATCTTAGTGTCCATCATGTGGGCCAACAATGAGACGGGAGTGATTCAGCCCATGCGCGAAATCGCCTTGATATGTGAAAAACACGGGGTACTGTTCCATTCTGACGCCACGCAGGCGGTGGGCAAAATCCCGACCCTCCCGCGTGAGGTCGGTATTCACCTCATGTCGTTCACGGCACATAAAATGTACGGACCAAAAGGCGTGGGCGCGCTCTATGTGAGCCGAAAAAATCCCCGCGTGAAAGTCACCGCTCAAATGGACGGTGGCGGCCACGAACGCGGAATGCGCTCCGGCACGCTCAACGTGCCGGGCATCGTAGGCTTCGGCAAGGCTGCCGAGCTTGCCAAAGCCGAGATGCACGAGGACGCGGAGCGTCTGAAAAGATTGCGCGACAAGCTCGAGCAAGCATTGACCCAGCTCGAAGAAACAAAAGTCAACGGCAACATCAATAGCCGTATGCCACACGTCACCAACATCTCTTTCAAACATGTTGAAGGCGAGGGGCTGATGATGACGTTCAACCAAAACATCGCCGTATCGTCAGGTTCGGCCTGCACGTCCGCCTCGCTCGAACCATCCTATGTGTTGGTGGGTATGGGCTTGGGCGACGATTTGGCTCACTCGTCCATTCGCTTTTCGTTGGGGCGTTTCACGACCGAAGAAGAGGTGGACTACGCTATCAAAGCCGTCGCCGAAGGTGTCAACCACATGCGCGAGCTAAGTCCGATTTGGGAAATGTATAAAGATGGAGTGGATTTGACGAAAATTGAGTGGGCAGCGCATTGATTGAATTTGATAATTGGGGAGTGAGAGAAAATTGATTTTGGGACTTCAGTTTTGCACAAATTTTCATTCACCAAAAATTGCGACGGAAAATGCCAGTACAAAGCCCTCCCGACCCGTTTACTCAACTTATTTACAGAATCTACTACACTGTGAAGGGGTTTTGGTATTCGATTTTCAGGAAGACAAAAACTTGACACGCATTTTTCAGGATTGAAACAAACATCTCCCGATAACGGGGGCGAACAAAAATCAACAAACCAACAACGCTTATTGACATGGCATATTCAACAAAAGTCCTCGACCATTTCAAGAACCCGCGCAACGTGGGTGTCCTGAACAAAGACGCCAAAAATGTGGGTACCGGCCTCGTGGGGGCTCCCGAGTGCGGCGACGTGATGCGTCTCCAAATAGAAGTAGATGAGGAAACAGGTGTCATCCGCGATGCCAAATTCAAAACGTTTGGTTGCGGCTCTGCCATCGCTTCCTCGTCGCTCGCTACCGAATGGCTCAAAGGCAAAAGCCTCGACGAGGCCATGACCATTGACAACATGGACATCGTGGAAGAATTGGCGCTCCCGCCCGTGAAAATCCACTGCTCCGTGTTGGCCGAAGACGCTATCAAGGCGGCCATCAAAGACTATCAGACCAAAAACGGCATTGCTGCCGAAGCAAAAGTGGAGGCCGCGAGCGCTTGATTTTTCAAAACGTTCGACACGTCTCCTGCAAGACGTGTCTTTCAATTCGTTCGTATAAAATGATTTACGTAGCAGACAGCGCCAAGCAAAAAATTCAGGAAGTCCGTCAGTCGAGCAAACTGTCCGACGAGTACTTCATTCGAGTGAGCGTCACCAGCGGCGGATGCTCCGGTCTGTCTTACAAGTTGGATTTTGACAATGAAGCAAAACCCAACGACCAAATTTTTGAGGACAACGGCGTGAAAGTGGTGACCGACCTCAAAAGTTTTCTGTACCTGTTCAACACCACGCTGGAGTTCAGCGGCGGGCTGAATGGCAAAGGCTTCACCTTCAACAATCCCAACGCCACGCGCACCTGCGGTTGCGGTGAAAGTTTTGCGGTATAGTGCGGGGCAGTAGAGGGTTTTTTCGGAACAGGATGAATGAATTTTAATGCAGAGGCCGCACCATGCGGCCTTTTTTTGTTGACAAACAGTATTAGACTTGTTGCGGTGGAGGGCTTTGGCGAAGGGAAAGCCCTTTTTCCGACTGGCTTCGTCAAATTTTTCGCCGAATATACCCGATTTCGACTGCAAAATTTGCCTTGCCAGTCGAAAAAATGACAATCCCCTTCACTCAAAGCCCTCCACCGCAACAAGTCTATTCGCACTTAGAGTAACTTCGCGTCGGCTTTTTTACCGAACAACTTTTGCCATGAAAGCATTGAAATTTATTCTCTACACCATTTTGGGTCTCGGCGGGCTGTGGATGCTTCTAGGGATTTTTGCAAAAAAGGAATATCGAATAGAGCGCAGCACAGAGATTGACGCGCCCCGCGACATCGTATATGAGCAGGTCCGATTGTTCAAAAATTTCAAAAACTGGTCGCCATGGCACGTCTATGACCCATACCTGAAAACCGAAATCATCGGCACGGATGGCGAACCGGGTGCTCTGTACTCTTGGAGCGGCAACAAAAAAGTAGGTACCGGCACTCAAAAACTCAAATCTGCCTCGCCGGAACGCGTCGAATTGGAAGTGCAATTTTCGGAATGGGGTACTTCGCCAGCCTATTTTGTGCTGAAAGACAACGGCAGCACTACCCACGTCACTTGGACGCTCGACATGCACGTTCCTTTCCCGTGGAATGCCTTTGCCATGCTGACCGACGTGAACGCTTTCGTGGGGCGCGACTTTGCTGATGGGCTAAAGCATTTGAAAAGCGTCTGCGAACAAATCGCGCACCCCAAGTTCAGGGGCTATGTGGTGGTAGAAACCGAATTGCCCACGCTTCACTACGTGGGTGTGCGCAGTGTGTTGGACACCATAGACATCCACACCTATTTCGCATCCCAATTCCCCGCGCTCATGGATTTGACAACGGAAAAGAAACTGACCGTGGCAGGGATGCCTTCCGGCTTGTTTTGGCAATGGGGCGAACAAACCGATGTGGCAGCGGCCATCCCCGTAGAGGAAAACACTAAATTGGATAGCGTGGAGACATTCTCATTGGGAGGAAAAGCGTTGATGGTTGACTATTTTGGCCCCCATTTTCAGACGATGGAGGCACATCTCGCCATAGACGATTACATGAACGCAAAAAAACTGCAAAGCAAATTGCCTGTGGTGGAGGAGTATGTCACCAACCCAGTGGAAGAACCCGATACCGCCTTGTGGCTGACACGCATCATCTATTTCGTGGAACCCAAGCCTGATTCTACAGCGACGGATAAAAAGTAATCCCCCTTTCCAAATGTCGTGAATTTGCATTTTAGCCGACAAAAACCATTTCTGGCAATATTTTGGCAAAATAGCCCAGCGGAATTACATAGTTTTGCACACGTAACGGCTGACTTATGTCTCACGGTCTTCAATCCATATTGTTCGCTATCATCATACTGCTATTGGCGGAAGACTTTCAGCATCTGCTGAAGGCCGACCACGTTTTGGATGGTCAGACATTGAGCGAACAAATCGCTGATTTTGAGGACAGCGAAGAAGATGCAGAAAACAAGACACAAAAAAGCGAAGAAAACGAATCCGAAAAACGAGATAAAGACGAAAACAACTATCTGCCTCCTGCCTATCTCCTCAAAGCAGGCCGCCTACTGGCAAATACAAAATCCAGCCTCGTGCTCGCCCCCATATCCGAAATGGCGCACGAGTTGGAGAGCCCTCCTCCCGAAGTTTAAGTGAACGAATAAGGCTTCAAGCCTCTATCTCGGTTGGACGAATCCGCGCTGTCGGGTCGTGCCCGCATTTTCACTTAAACCCACGCTTCCCACTATCATGCAATCTTCTCATCAGAACTGGCAGTCTTTGACACCAGAAGATGTCCGCGAATTGTTGCAAGAAGGCAACGAACGCTTTCTCAACAACCCACACCATGGCCGCATCCTTTTCCAAATTTTGAAGGAAACCGAGGCGCGGCGCAAACCACTGGCGGCGGTGCTCAGCTGTAGCGATATGGATATGTCGCCCGAACTGATTTTTGACCAAGGCATGGGCGACATCTTCAACATCCGCTTGGCTGGTCACGCCGTTTGTGCCGACGCTTTGGGCAGCGTGGAATACGCTTGCGCCGGTTTAGGCTCAAAACTAATCGTGGTGTTGGGACACACCCGTTGCAGCGTGGTCGAGGCTGCTTGCGACGACATTTCGTTCGGGAATATGGCCGGGCTGACGGAACGCCTCCGCCTCTCCATTTTGGCCGAAACAGAAACGCTACCTGAGGGACGCCATTCAAAAAACAAACGCTTCGTAAAAAACGTGGCGCGGCAACACATACTGCGCACCATGGAGCACATCATTCGGTCGAGTTCCATCATCCGAGAATTGATAGAGCAAGAAGACCTGAACCTCGTGGGAGCTATGTATGGAATGGAAACAGGCAAGATAACTTTCATGAGTAAGGATGGCCGACAAATGCTGGCCAGCCTCTTCCCCAAATACGCCCGACAAAATAGCTATTGGTGAGTCATCATCACGCAAAATAAAGATTTTCCCAGAGGTCGTGAGAATGCATGAAAATGTGAAAGTTGGTGACAATTAGGAAAGTCCTCCGCAGCAAAGGCTTGCGGGGGGCTTTTTGTTTTCAGCGCCTATCGCAAGGCTTCTTCTATAAGCAAGGCAAAAAACTCGCCCAGCGGCCATCCATGCGCTTGTGCCTGCTGCGGCACGATGCTCGCGGGCGAAATGCCCGGTATCGTGTTGGCTTCCAAAAAGTGAAAAGTGCCGTCCACCAAAATATAGTCAAAACGCACCACCCCCCGGCAGCGCAAGGCTTCATACAGGAATCGAGAGCGTTCCTGGCATTGGCGGGCCAGTTCGGGTGGCAAATCGGCAGGTGTAACCTCCTGCGATTTTCCTTCGTATTTAGCAGCAAAATCAAAAAACTCCGTTTCCGGGATAATCTCCGTCACGGGCAGTGCCACTATCCGCCCATCCACTTGAAGCACCCCGTTGGAAAATTCCCTGCCGGGCAAAAAACTTTCCACCACCACTTCCGTGTCGAATCGAAAAGCCTCTTCAATGGCCACCGGAAGCGCGTCGAACGTTTTCACTTTCGTGACCCCAAAACTGGAACCATGCGTGTTGGGCTTCACAAAAAGGGGCAAGCCCAAAGCCAGCAGCTGCGTTTCATCCAACTTGATGCCTCGGCGCAACAACACCGACCGAGCCATCGGCACCGTGCCATATTGCGCCAATTGCATCTTCGTGTTGTGCTTGTTCATCGTGAGTGCGCTCACATAGCCGTCGCAGCAAGTGTAAGGGATGCCCAACATCTCCAAATATCCCTGCATCCTGCCATCTTCGAGCGGGGTGCCGTGCAGCGCGGCAAATGCGCAATCGAAGCGAATGCGCTCGCCGTGCAAGGTGAGTGAAAAGTCGTTTTTGTCCACCTGAACACCAGAATCCATCTCGCGCCAATCGGCCTTTTGAACATCAATGAGGAAAGAGCGATAGCGAGATTTGGGCAGATGCTCGCGCACGACGGCACCGCTTTTGAGCGAGATGACCCGTTCTTCCGAATCGCCGCCAGTAAGGATGGCTATGTTTTGCATTGTTCGTTGATTTGTCCGCCCGATGAGGTGTTCGGACGGGTGATTCGTTGATTTGGAGTGAGGGGCAAAGATATGTGTGAATTAAAGTTCCGTTAAGCCTTAAACACCCGCTTCTTTTAATCGTCTCTGTGCGGTGGCATTCCACCGAAACACAAAACACCATCTATGGTATGAGTCAGAAACTGCAACATCTCCTTTGGCGCTTTGGCTTTGGCCCGCGCACCAAGAGCTGGGACAATTGGGCCTCCCTGCCCGAAAACACTTGGTGGCCCAAGCTCCGCGACGAATCGCTGGCCGCCAAGCCCGTCTATTTTGATGTGGCTGACAGCGCCGTCAAAGGGCTGCTCATGGGAATCGGCGAAATCGGCAAAATGGAGCGAAAAGACCTCGATACCGCCGACAGAAAAGAAATCCGCGAGAAAAGCCGCGACAACCTGCGCAGCCTCAACATGCTTTGGCTGGAAGAAATGACGCACTCCAAAGCACAGCTCCGCGAGAAAATGGCGCTTTTCTGGCACGGGCACTTCGCCAGCCGCAACATCAACATCCTCTACCAACAGCAGATGCTGCACGTCGTCCGCGAACACGCACTGGGCAATTTTGGCGACCTGCTGCGCGGAGTGTCCAAATCGGCGGCCATGCTCGCTTTCCTGAACAACCAACAAAACAAAAAGAAGCACCCCAACGAAAACTTTGCCCGCGAGGTGATGGAACTCTTCACCCTCGGGCGCGGACACTACACCGAGCAGGATGTCAAGGAAGCCGCCCGTGCCTTCACGGGTTGGGGCTTTCGGCTCAACGGCGACTTTGTGTTCAGAAAAATAGACCACGACGACGGCACCAAAACCGTGTTGGGCAAAACGGGCAAACTCAACGGCGACGATGTGCTCCACATCCTGTTGGAAAAAAGAGAGACGGCCCGGTTCATCGTCAGAAAAATCTACAAATATCTCGTGAACGACACCCTCGTGCCGGAAGACCGCATAGCTTGGCTCGCCGACCGATTCTACGACAGTGGCTACCAAATCATGCGATTGCTCGAAGACATCGCTCGCTCCGATTGGTTTTATGCCCCCGAAAACACTGGCAACAAAATCAAGTCGCCCGTCGAGCTCTGGGTCGGCATACGCCGCGCATTACCGCTTGAGTTGGACCATCCCGAAAGCCAAATGGTGCTCCAGCGCGCCCTCGGCCAGATACTCTTTTTCCCGCCCAATGTGGCAGGATGGCCCGGTGGCAAAAATTGGATAGACAGCAGCTCGCTCATTCTGCGTCTGCGCCTGCCGCAGATGCTGTTCGCGCAAAGCGACCTCGACGTGGACACCAAAGACGACGACGACCAGCAAATGGGACAGGGCAGGCCGAACATCGCCAAACGTGGGCTCGCCGCCACCGTAGAGTGGCAACCCGTGTTGGATTTGTTCAAAAAAACACCTGAACATGAACTGACGACCACCATGGCTCAATATCTGTGGGCAATGCCAGACCCCAAGCCGCCAGTCAGCATTTTGCGGCAACACACCGACCGCAGCCACCGAGCATCGCTCGTGAAAACAACCCTGATTCAACTCATGGCTACCCCCGAATACCAGCTATCCTAACCCCCAGAGCAAACCCTTCATCAACTTAACTATGCTTATCAAGCGCCGCGATTTCCTCAAGAGCAGCTCCTTGGCCACCGCCTCGCTCATGCTGCCCAAATTTTTGAAAGCCTTCGAAGCGCCGGGTGTGTTGCCCTTCAAAGGAAAGACCCTCGTTGTGTTGCAGCTCAGCGGTGGCAACGACGGCCTGAACACCCTCGTGCCGACGCGCAACGACATCTACTACAAACAGCGCCCGCGCTTGGCCATCAAGCAAGCAGAAGCGCTGGCCTTGAACTCGGAGTGCGGCCTGCACCCTTCGCTCATCGGGCTGAAAAGTCTTTGGGACGAAGGCCAGCTGGCTATACTCAACAGCGTGGGTTATCCCAACCCCGACCGCTCGCATTTTCGGAGCATGGACATCTGGCATTCGGCCAGCCCTGCCGACCGATATTGGCAAACTGGTTGGTTGGGGCGCTACCTCGACGCACAATGCGCGGGCAATGCCCCCGCGAAAGGCTCGTGCAGTAGCGTTGCCTTGGAAATTGACGACACCCTTAGCCTTGCGCTCAAAGGAGAGCAGGTGAAAGGCTTGGCCATGCAGGATGCACAAAAACTTCATCGGGCGACACGCAGCCCGTTTTTCACGGCCTATTCGGAAGCACACGGCCCTGTCCACGACGACGAGGCCCCCATTGATTATCTCTACAAAACACTCGCGGAGACGCTCTCCAGCGCCGAATACCTTTTTCAGCAAAGCCGCAAAAAAACGCTCGCCGCTACTTATCCCAACACGGGCTTGGGCAAAAACCTCAAGACCATCGCTTCGCTGATTTTAGCCGATACCGACACGGCGATTTACTACGTCTCGCTCGGCAGTTTTGATACCCACGTCAACCAGGGGGGGCAGCAGAAGCGCCTGTTCGTGGAGATGAACGACGCGCTTGCGGCATTTGCCAAAGACATGAAAGCCAACGGAAAATGGAACGAGGTGCTCGTGACGACCTTCTCGGAGTTTGGTCGCCGGGTGTCGCAGAACGCCTCCGGGGGCACCGACCACGGCACGGCCAACTTGATGTTTTTCATGGGGGGCGGGTTGAAACAACAAGGGCTGCTCAACCCGCTGCCCGACTTGGGCGACTTGGATGAGGGCGACTTGAAATTCAAGGTGGACTTCAGGCGGGTGTATGCCACGCTGCTCGAAGGGTGGCTGGGCGCGGACGCGAAGACGATTCTGGGCGAGGCGTTTGAGCCATTGGGGGTGGTTTGACCAATATGGCGCGCACTATCTATCAAGTTGTACCAGCGTGACATACTTCGCGCCGCCAAGTCTTGGGCATGGCTAAAAGCGCAATCTGTTCAAAATCAGGGAGAGCGAGCATGGTCCTCCAGCTATTCTCGGTTTGTAAGAGACATCATCTTTTGAGGAACGAAAAAGGTGGCGCCTCGGCCTATTTTTGAGATGTTACCCCTCCATTCCTCCGGGATGGCACCTCAGAACCCGACAAGACGAGAATCGCTGATGGCCCTCTGGCAAACTCTAACGAGTCATGGTACAATGTCAGCGTTGGCTCACCAAATTCTCCCCCGTCATCTCCTTTCCTTTTTCCATGCCCATCAAGGCCAGCAAGGTTGGGGCCACGTCGGCCAATCGTCCGTTTTTCAGTTTTTCGTGGCCGGTCAGGTGTTGGCTGACGAGGATGCAGGGCACAGGGTTCTTTGTGTGAGCCGTGTTGGGTGTGCCGTCCTCGTTGACCATGTAGTCCGAGTTGCCGTGGTCGGCGATGATGAGGCAAGCGTAGTCGTGTTCGAGCGCGAGCGGGATGATTTGGCTTAGGCATTGGTCCACCGTCTCGGCGGCTTTCATGGCGGCAGCGAACACCCCCGTGTGCCCCACCATGTCCGTGTTGGCGAAGTTGAGGCAAATGAAATCGGGCTCGTTTTCTCGAATGTC
Organism: Saprospiraceae bacterium; assembly: GCA_026129545.1. Taxonomy (NCBI): domain Bacteria; kingdom Pseudomonadati; phylum Bacteroidota; class Saprospiria; order Saprospirales; family Saprospiraceae; species Saprospiraceae bacterium. Next base: position 678,553 of record JAHCHX010000002.1, on the reverse strand, counting down.
CTTCATAATTGCGTCCCGGATATCGGGTGCGCTCATTTCGGGTTGGAGGTCGTAGGTAGCCACTTTGGGGGAAGGGCAAAGGAGGCGACGCTCGCCCTTGAAAGGCTCCTCGCGCCCGCCGGAAAAGAAGAAGGTGACGTGTGGGTATTTTTCCGTCTCGGCGATGCGTACTTGGGTTTTTCCTGCTTTTTCCAAAATCTCGCCCATCGTCATGCGCACGTCGTCTTTTTCAAACATCACCCGCACGTTGCGGAAGGTCTCGTCGTAGCGCGTCATGGTGACATAGTGAAGCGGCAGGGTGTGCATATTGTATTCGTGCATATCCGCCTGTGTGAGCACTTGGGTGATTTCGCGGCAGCGGTCGGTGCGGAAGTTGAAAGCTATGACCACGTCTCCTTCGTCGAGCGTGGCTCTTTGCTCCATGTTTGTTGTGAGCATTGGTTTCAAAAACTCGTCAGTCACGCCTGCCTCATAGCTTTTCCGAATGGCGGCGGGGAAGTCGTTCACCTGTTCGCCACTCCCGTTCACAAGCAAATCGTAGGCGAGCTTGATGCGTTCCCAGCGTTTGTCGCGGTCCATGGCGTAGTAGCGACCGACGACGGAGGCGAGTTTTACCGGTTGGTCTTCAATGTGTCTCAATAAATCTTCGACGAATCCCGCGCCGCTCTTGGGGTCGCAGTCGCGCCCGTCCGTGAAGGCATGGATGAGGACGCGCTGATTGCCGTTTTCGGTGGCGATGTCGCAGAGTGCCTTCAAGTGCTCGATGTGGGAGTGCACGCCGCCGTCGCTGACAAGCCCCATGAAATGGACGGTTTTCCCGGTCGTTTTTGCGTAATCAAGCGCTTCGAGCAATGCCTTGTTGTTATGGAGTTCCCGCTCGCGGACGGCTTTGTTGATGCGTGCCAGTTCTTGCCACACGATGCGCCCGGCACCGATGTTGAGGTGGCCGACTTCCGAGTTACCCATCTGCCCGTCGGGCAAGCCCACATCCTCGCCGTGGGTGATGAGGGTGCTGTGTGGGTATTCTTTCCACAGGTGGTCGAAATAGGGGGTGTTGGCTTGTTTGATGGCATCGGCTTCGGGCTTGGTGCCGATGCCCCATCCGTCGAGTATGAGCAGAAATGCTTTTTTTGTCATGGTGCGTTGCTTGCGATTTCGCTGGCAAAGTAACGCTGAATGTGTTTCATCCTGAAAACAAAAAAGCCCGACTGACCATTGTCAGCCGAGCTTATTGGGTTCGTTTTGTTTCGCCCCTGTCTGGAAATTACTTGCCAGCCGCTTTTTTGGTGGCAGGCTTTTTCGCAGCGACAGGCTCGGCAGCCGTTTTAGCGGCGGGTTTTTTGTCGGCCTTAGGCTCAGCCGCTTTTTTGGCGGCGGGTTTTTTGTCAGCTACAGGCTCCGCTTTTTTGGCGGCGGGTTGGGCAGCGGGTTTTTCGTCTTGGATGGTAGCGCCCATGAGGTATTGCTCTTCCACCACTTTGCCGTCTTTCCAAGTGCGGCGAATGACTTCGTTGAAAACGAGGTGGTTGCCAAGTTTATCGGTGAAGTCGAACACGAACTGGGAGTCGGTGGCGTTTTTGCCCACTTTCGAGGCGATGCGCTCGATGCGATTGACGGAAGCGAGGCTGTCGAAAAACCAGCGGAGGGCTTCTGCTTTTTGGGCTTTGTTTTGGGTCTTATCAGCCGAAGTGCTAAAAGTGACACAGTTGTCAGCGGCAAATTGGTCAAAAGCGGCGATGATGTCCCCCTTTACGATTTGCGCGTCAAGTGCGTCTACGAGTTGATTCAAAGTCATTTTCAAACTATGATTGGTGAACGAATAACGGCGCAAAGGTACTATAATTTATCTTTGCCAAATAAAAATTGGAAAGGCATATTTTTGTTAAGTTATTGTGAAATTAAAATTTGTTAAAAATGTGTCTCTTGCATTTCAGTAGGCCTTTGGCCTCACTTGTCGCTTCTTTTTCTAATTTTTGAAATTTTTGATAAAACATAATTTTGAGAATAGGCCTTTGGCGGACAATGATTTTGAAAACTAAAAAAGGCGCTCGCCAACACGGCGAGCGCCTTTCGCAATAGGCGTAAAATTTTATTTCACGTCTTCGGTTTTTTTGCCCGCTGCTTTTATGAGGAAAAACAGCGAGGTGCCTACTATTAGGAAGCTGACCACCGAGTTGATGAAATTGCCAATCATGATACTCTCGCCAATCTTGATGCCTGAAAAATCGGGATTGCCGCTTATCATGCCAATAATTGGCGTGACGACATCGCTTACCAATGACTTGACGACATCATTGAAGGCGCCACCGATGATGAACGCCACGGCGAGCGTGATGACATCGCCGCGAAGAAGAAAGTTCTTGAGCTCCTGTAACATTGTTTTTTCGTTTTGATTAGAAAAATAGTGAGAATCTTCGGCGGTAAAAATAGCCATTTGCCTTACATTCTATGTCGTTTCCACAAATTTTCATCGAGATGCGGGCTGTTCGCGGGGTGTTTTTTTGTGAGTGTGCGGAGAATTGGTTGTCGGTGGCAAATTGAGCCAAGTTTTGCTGGCAAAACTCCCGGTAGTTGTTTCCTTTGCGCTTTCTTCATTGTGCGGCGGTGTTTGTTTGGGAGCAATGTGGTGGTCAGCGTCGTCCTTTTCAAAAGTTAAACCGAAATGTTTGTCAAAATCATCAGCGCATGGGAGCGTGTCGTTTCTGACAAGATGCCCGCCTTGATGCGCTCCGCTACCGAGCTGGCACCCGAAAAAACATCCGAGTCAGTTGTGGCTTCTCCTGTCTCCACTCCCCGCCCCAAACGTCTTTACGCTGACTACATTCGCACTTGTGCCGCGCTGGGTGTTGTCCTCATTCATGCTACCGGGACTTACCTGTTCAATTTCAATCCCGATACTCCTTTTGATGCGCGCTGGTGGACGGGCAACGTCTGTAGTAGCTTGGTGCGTTGGGCCACGCCATTTTTTATCTTGTTGAGCGGCAGTTTTATGCTAAGCCCTTCGAGGCCGGAGACGACTAAGGAGTTTTTGCTCAAGCGGGTGCGACGGGTGCTACAGCCTTTTGCGTTTTGGGCGCTAGTGTATCTGGCTTATCAGTATCGTGGTTCGTTCACGGGCATCGGTTTTCCCGGTCTGGGGGAGGTGCTGCACAAGATATTTTTTCAGGATGTCTATTATCATTTGTGGTTTATCCCGATGATTATGGGTTTGTATCTGCTCACGCCCACTTTCCGCATTTTTGTGAAAAATGCCAGCAGGGCGGATATCGAGTATTTTTTGGTGGTAGCCTTTACATTCACGGCGTTTCAGCATCTGCTGCCGGGCTTTTTTGTGTTCAAATATGTGGGTTGGTTGGGCTTTATAGGGTTCTATGTGCTGGGGTATTATCTCAGCACATACACGTTGCGCCCATTGGTGAGGAAGTGGCTGTATGGCTTGGGTTTGCTCGCGCCGGTGTTCACGGCTATTGGCACATGGTGGGTCTCGATGGACACGGGGGCGCACGACCAAAAGTTTTACATCTATTCCAGTCCGAATGTGGTGATTATGACGGCTGCGCTATTTGCTTGGTTCAAGGAGTATGATTGGGAGGCTTTTGCTGTGCGCCACCCCAAAGTGGATGGGTTGGTGCGCCAGTTTGCCGCGCTCAGTTTCGGCATTTATTTCGTGCACGTCTTGATATTGGATGTCTTGAAAAACGGCTATCTCGCCGGAATACGCATCAGCGCGGATTTTTTCTTTGGCTACGCTGTGCATCCGGTCTTGGGGGCTTTGCTCCAATGGGTGTCGGCGGTGCTTTTGTCGGTGGGCGTCATTTACCTTTTGAGTAAAATAAAGGGTGCCAAAAAGTGGCTGATGTGAAGGCCTCTTGCCAAAAACGATGGGGGTCATTGCGGGTTGTTTCGCGCGGATTGTAGGACAAGACTTGTCGCATTCAATCGGGAAAGCAACCCTCAATGACCCCTTCTATTCGGATAGTGCCGGATGGCTTATTCTTTCACGAATTTGCCACTCCAGAAATAATTGTCGTCGGCCCGAACCTGCACGATGTAAACACCGGCGGGCAACGTGGCGATGTCCATGCGAACCACGCTATCGGAATAATTGGCGCTATTGAAGCGACGGGTATTTCGTCCCAACATATCGCTGACGCTGATTTCCATGTTTTTCGGCATCTGTTCCAAGAACCGTAGCGTCACCTCGTCGGCGGCGGGGTTGGGGAACAGTTCCACCCTCCCGCTCATGCCCGATGGGGCGGCGGTGGAGGAGGTTTGCAGCACCACGATGTCTTTTTCCGCAATGTTGGAACAGCCGTTTGAGGCATTGACAATCAACCTTGTCCTGAAAGTGCCCGTCTGGGTGTAGGTGGTGGCGGGGTTGGCTGTGGTGCTGGTTTGTCCGTTGCCAAAATCCCACGACCATGCGGTGGCTCCCATGGTTTGGTCAGTGAAGGAGACGCTGCCACCCGACGATAGATAAACCGTGTCGGCAGATGAGGTGAAGCTGACGGTGGGGGCATTTTGCGCGCCGACTTGCAGCGGCACGGCGATGCGTCCGCACACGGAGGGTACTTCTACCTCCCAATCAAAGAAATAGAGATAAACAAGGGAGGAGAAAATGCCGGAGGCCAATCTGCCTCGGAAGATGTTGAGCGCACCGGGTATTTGGTAAGGGTATGACACTTGGTTGGTGGTCTGCCTCAAACCCTTGTTGGTGCTGGGGAAGGTCAGTTCGTACTCCGTTCCGGCTGGTATGCTGAAATTGAGCGTCACGCGCTGCTCGCCCACCTGCGAGATGGTCACCAAGCGAGATGTGACGATATTGCCCGCGTTGTCCACCACCCTGAATTGGCGTCCGCCGGTTTCTTCTGCGAAGATTTTGACAGACTTGATGATGATGGGTTGGTCGGCGTTGAATATCAAGGCGCCGCCGCTGGTGGTGCTGTTGCCGCTGGCGGGTATGGTAGGCTTGCCTGTGTTGTGCGATGCTGCCAAGCTGACGAAGTAAGTGCTGCTTTGCGTCAGTGCGGGAGTGAGGTAGGTATTGCCCTCGCCCACGGGCAATATGCCAGTTGAGTTGACGAACCATTGCACTTTTTCGGCAGGCTCGAGCGGGTCGCCGTTGTACTCCAGCAGCACCCTGCTGCCATTGCAAACAGCCCCTGCCTGCTGAGCCACTACCGTAGCGGATGGATAGCCATCGTTGGCCATCGTGAAGCGCCGACGGAAACGGTTGTTGAGTGGCCGAGGGTCGGGCAAGCCATTGGGGTTGAGCAGTTCGGTGATGAAATTGTAGGTGCCCGGCACCACGCCATCCACACCGGGCAAAGTGACGGTGGTGAATGTGTTGGGGAGCAGATTGCCCGTCCAATCGTGCGTGATTTGGGTGCCGTTCTCTATGCCATACTTGATTTGCAGGCTGGTGATGGTTTGCTGGCTGGCGTTTTCAAAAGTAATCGTCGGCACGACGGGGCCGAGGCAGGTGCCCAACACGCGCACGTCAATGATGACCACGTCGCGTTCGGACGACACGGGGGGCACGGGCACATGGCCTTCGTTCAGCAAGTAGTTGTAGGTTGCTTCCAAATCAATCATGCCCCGGCCGTAGGTGTTGTCTTCGCCCGCCACGCCAAGGTCTTTTGCCGTGTTGTAAAGCGCCATTTTGAGCTGAATGCCCGAAAGGGTGGGGAATGCCTCGCGCAGGAGTACCATGGCGCCTGCTGCGTGAGGGGCTGCCATGGAGGTGCCGTTGAACGATTGGTAGCCGCCACCGGGCACTGCCGAGCGCACGTTGACACCGGGAGCGCACACCTCCGGCTTGATGTTGAGCGGCCCTGTGCCGCCACACGGAGTGGGGCCACGGCTCGAAAAATCGGCGATGGGGAAATTGGGGTTTGCCCCATTCACCGCGCCCACGGCGAAAGTATTGACCAAATCCATGTTCATGGCAGCGCCGGAAGCCACCGTGGAGGCGCCGGGGCCGTTGTTGCCCTGCGCCCATACCACTCCGATGCCTGCTGCCTCCAGCGCGTTGAGGATATTGACCGAAGCCGTTATGCCGCAACCAAAGTTGCCGGAACGCCACGAACAGTTGACCACGTCGGGCTGGTCGGCGGTGGTGGTCGCGTTGCCGTCGGGGTTGAGCGCCCACTGCATGGTGGCTATGTTGCTGATGATTGTCTGAGAGAATGCTTTTTGGCAGCCCAGCTCCTCGCCAATCGGGAACTGCATGGGGCCGCCCATCCAATGCGAGTTGAACGCGACACCGATAGTGTCGTTGGTGCGGCGGTCGAGGCCGCAGACGGTACCGGTGACGTGGGTGCCGTGGTCGGCGCAGTCTTCGGGTTGGCCGCTGCCAGCCCAAGCTTGGTTGACCGGCACGACGTGGCCCCAAAAATTGTCAATCAAAGAAGGGTGTTCGCCATCGTTGCCCGTGTCAATCACCAATCCTTTGCGGCCATAGCCTGTGTAGCCAAGCCCCCACAGGAATGGGGCCTTGATGGCTCGCAGGCCCGGCTCGGAGCCGTTGGGCACGGGAGCCGCTGCCGCTTGGCTTTCCACAGCGTCCATCTCCACCGGGGAATTCCAGATAAGCATACCGACTTCGGGCCACTTGGCCATTTGCTCAATGGCTGATTTGTTGGCTTTCACGAAAACGGCGTTGACAATCCACATCGGGTGTATTACGCTTTTGTCAATGCCGTCGAGTTGGCGAAGGCGCTCGAGGAAAGCGGGTTGGGTGGCCTCGGCTTTGGCTTGAAGGCTGGTGATTACTTCAAAGGAACGCACCTCAAGGGGTGTGTTGCTTGCCTCGTATCTCGCCAACATTGCCCGAGTGTCCACTTGGTCGGCCAAATCAATGATAACCTCCTGATATTCACTCGGTGCGGCCATCATGCGTTGTTGAAGAAAGGGGTCAATTTTTTCCGCCGCTGTTTGGGCGAAATGTGTAGCGGGCAGCATCAAGCCGCATACCAACAGCAATAGCAATTTATTCATAATAACTTTTTTTGAAAAACACACAGCAGCGCGCGGTGCGCAAATTGGCTGCGAAATTCCCGCTAATGTTCGGAACCGCAAAATGAGTGTGTTTGAAATCCCATAATCTGACAAATTTATGCGGAATTTCTGTTTGACACATGCCCACAAATACCTTAGTAGCTAGGCGAAAAAGGCACTGATACACGGGGGCCGAAAGGGGCAACGAGCCGTTCTGGGGAAGTTCAAGGCGCTCATTATCAACCCCGTGTCATTTTAGTTAAAAAAATGGTATGGCTTTTGCCTAAATCAGGTTAGCCGCGACAAAACCGACCAGCGGCCAGACCGATTATGAAATCCAAGAACAAATCTCCGTTTGCCACCATCTGCATCCTGTTGTTTCATTTGGGCCTGCTTTATTTGGCCTACGAGAAAATCACGGAGACGCAGCAACCCAAGGCACCCACCACGATTCAAAACAACATTCCTTGAGCAAGCAGCTGTCTCAAGATATTTTGGAAGGGAAGGTATCGCGCAAAACCGCGCGGTGCCTTTTTTCGTTTCGGTAAAATGCTGAAGACATAAGCGGCGTTTGTCCCAACACAATTTCTACTTTTGTCTGACCAAAAAACGTTTTTCCAAAGATAATTTATGACACAAGTTCTTGAATCACAAGATATCCGTGCGCTTGGAAGCAATCTTGAGCTGCTTGCCCAACAGGTGGTGGAGGGTTTCATCGTGGGGTTGCACCGCAGCCCGTTTCACGGTTTTTCGGTTGAGTTCGCGGAGCATCGCCTTTACAACACGGGAGAGAGCACCCGCAACATTGACTGGAAGGTGTATGCCCGCACGGACAAGATGTTTACCAAAAAATTCGAGGAGGAGACCAATTTGCGCTGTCAGATTGTGGTGGATGCCTCTTCCACTATGTACTACCCCTGGGACGAGAAAAACCCGGAGAAATACAAGTATCAAAACAAGTTTTGCTTTGCGGCACAATCCGCCGCCGTGCTGATGAATGCCCTGCGCAAGCAGCGCGACGCATTTGGCCTCACGCTTTTCGACGACGAAATCCGGCTCAGCACACCAGTGAAATCCAGCACGGTGCACTACCGGCTGCTGCTTTCCCAATTGGCTCAACGCATTGAAGCGCCTCAACTCAACCGCCCCACCAATCTCGCCGCCAGCCTCCACCAAGTGGCCGATGCGATACATCGGCGCTCATTGGTGGTCATCTTCACCGACGTGATGGAGCAGCCCAGCCAAGCGGAAGAACTTTTCGCGGCGCTTCAGCACCTCCGCCATGCCAAACACGAGGTCATCCTGTTTCACGTCACCGACAAGAGCAAGGAGCTGGATTTTGAGTTTGAAAACCGCCCCTATGTCTTTATTGACATGGAAAGCGGCGAACAGGTGAAATTGCAGCCCAATCAGGTGAAGGAGTATTACACCAAACAAGTGGCGGCCTTCACCGAGCAACTCAAACTGCGCTGTCTGCAATTCAAAATTGATTTTGTGGAAGCCGATATCAACAAAGGATTTTACCAGATTTTGCAAACTTGGATAGTCAAACGAGCAAAAATGGGCTAACAAGTAGCCTGTAACCCACCTTTTTACTATGTCTAAACCTAACCTTGTCCGAATCTCCGAAATCTCCGCTTTGCCGCCCAAAGGCATCGAAAAAGACGATTTGCAAAAAGAAACGAAGAAGCTCGTCAAGCGTCTGGGCGAGCTGCACCACCTGCTCTATGCAGAGGCGAAGCACTCGGTGCTGGTCGTCCTTCAAGGAATGGACGCGAGCGGCAAGGATGGCGCGGTGCGCCGGGTGTTTTCGGAGTGCACGATTGCTGGGCTTGATTTGGTGTCGTTCAAAAAGCCCACGGAGCAAGAATTTGCGCACGACTTCCTCTGGCGCGTGCATCGCTGGGCACCCGAAAAAGGCACGCTCACCATTTTCAACCGCAGCCACTACGAGGATATCCTGATTCAGAGAGTGCACAAATGGATTGACATGGAGCGCGTGGAGAAACGCATGGCGGCTATCAACGCTTTCGAGGAACTGCTGCAATTCGACAACAACACAGTCATTTTCAAATTCTTCATGCACATCTCGAAAGAGGAACAGGAAGCGCAGCTCCGCGAGCGCCTGGAAGACCCTTCCAAGTTTTGGAAACACAACGACGGCGATTGGGAAGAGCGCAAGCATTGGGACGAATATATGCGTGCCTATGAATACGCCATCAACAACAGTGTGGTGCCGTGGCATATCTGTCCGGTGGACAAACGTTGGTATCGAGATTACGTCATCGCAAAAACACTGGTGGAGGGGCTGGAAAAACTCAATATGCAATTGCCGCCCATGCCGAAAAAGAAATAGGCTCACTGCGGGGCTTCGTGCCACTTGTCGCCCACCGGGTAAATGACGGCGCGATTGGGCCGAGGCTCGCGCAAAGTGGTCTCCACATGCCACTCCTTCATGCGAAAAAGATAGCTGCTGGTCTCGTAGTCGCTGGCTCCGATGCCGTTGCGCCACCACCAATTGCCAAATTGGAGGAACGATGTCTTGTACGTCAGCCCTGTCGTGTCGGATTCGAGCTTTTCCACTTTCACGCCGTCGTGGGGCGTTTCCATGTTGAACTGCGCCACCTCCCACATTTTGCCCTTAAAAGGCTCGCGCCGACGCAAGCCGAGCGCCTCGTTGAAACCATTGTCTTGGCCGATAATGCGCATGAGCCAAATACCTTTCATGTTGTCGGGCGAGGCAAGTATGATGACTTCGTCGCGGTCGTACCATCGAAAATCCTGCACAAGGCCGGCATAGACACGCTCCGAATTGCCCCAAATGCGGTTCATTTTCCACAACAAATAAGTGGAAAGCAGCAACAACAGCGTCACGGAAAAGCTGAACAGCCAACGCGGGAGCATGGACAGTAGCAGCGCGACCGAGAGCCAAAAAAAGGCAGCGGCGAAATAGCCGTAGCGGTCGTTTTCAGACCACTGCAAATACAAAAAAAACAAGTTGGCCACAGGCAGTAGGGCAACGAAAAAAGCGCCCAAGCCAAAACCTGCCCAACGCCAACGAAGGTCGGCTTGGCGAGCAAAAGCACGCCACAGCCACCAAGCGGTCAGCAAGCCCAAAATGGCTGCCGCGCCCCAAACCACCGAGGGACGGTCAAACCAGTCGAATACTCTCACTTTTACCGGATGCTCGAGATAGCGAGCAAAACCAGCGTATTTGACGAGGTATTTCAACATAGTGGAAAACACCAAGCGCGGGTCGAGATTCAGGTGCGTGGAGGCTCCGTAGTGCCCCACCCAATTGCCGAACAACCACTTGTTTAGGGCAAAATAGCCACCCAGCAACGCAGCGGCGGGCAGCAGCAGCGCGACTGCGCGGCGGCCCAACAAAGCCCATTCGCGGTGGCTCAGCGTGTAGGTTGCCAATAGCCAACCCAACAAGGCAGGCGCGACGAGCGCCCATTCCAACGAAAAAAGCGCCAATGCGAAAAGGCCATGCACGCGCCACAGCGCCTTGCCCATGCCCGTCTCAAGATAGTCTAATGCCGCGTGTAAAGCGCCCAACGTGAAAGCAAGGGTCAGCAAATAATGAAGACAAACCCGCCATACCACAGGCTCGGCTGCGTAGGGGGATAGCAAGAAGAGGAAGCCTGCCGCCAAGGCAGGGTTGAGAGAAGCCTCGTCGAGCAGCAGACGACGCACCAACCGATAGAGCAACCAGCCGTTCACGCCGTGCACGGTGGCAAACAACAGGTACCACGGCAGGCCTTCCGTGCCGAACACGCGAAACATGAGGTAATTGCAAAACTGCAACACTGGCTGCAAGGCTTGATAGCCAAAGCTGGACGGCACATCAGCCCAACCGCCTGCCTCATAGCGCATTTGCCAGCCAAACCAGTCCACTACAAACCCCGCGTGGCGAGCAGGCCAGAAAATGCTCAAGGCAACCGCCACAAAGGCTAACAGCCATAGTTGGTCGCCGCAGCCGGCAGTATGGGAGGTGTTGCGATTGGGCATATCAGCGTTGTTTTTCTTTGAACGTTGGCGCGGGGCAGTTCTCCAGCACAGGCTGTTTCAATATCCTGACTTCTCCTTTCAGGTCGCCTTTTGACTGCACGAAGATGCCCTCCCATTCGCGGTTGCAGGCATTGTGCAGCCGAGCGCCGTCGAGCCAGAGCCGCCCGCCGGGTTGCACGGTGATACGCGTGCCTGCGGGCATGGACAATCGGCAGTGGATTTTCAATGAGCCGCCGGGAGCGATAGTGAGGTGGCCTTCGAGGTCGCGGGCTCCTTCCCAGACGGTGGAATCGCGGATGACCACATCGCGCGCTGGGTTGCGCTCGCACCACGTTGGCAGTAGGCATTTGCGCACCGCGCTTTTTTCGTTGGCCATCACAGCTTGCACGCGCCCGATTTGGCAAGGCGTCAGTGCGATTTGATAGGCGTTGTAGTCCATCATGTTGTTGGTCGCCTGCTCGTTGCAGGGAGGGTCGGGGCCCCACACCCAGCATTTGTTGGGGTGCGGGTCAGTATCGGGGCAGCCATCTTCCACCCATGCATGGCTTAGGCTGAGAATATGCCCCACCTCGTGATTGACCAACCCATCGAAGTTTTCGGGCGGTTCTTTTGTCTCGAATATGCCAGCCACTTTTAGTGCCGTTCCAAGCGCGATGCCCTGACCTCCGGCGCGGTAGGTGGATGATTTTATGCTGTCGTCGGGGTGCACCATCAAGAAAATGTTGAGAATGGAGTCCTTGCCGACGGCGTATTTGTCAATGACCTTGCGGCTATAGTTGTTTTGGTTGGCGCCTTGGGAGATAAAATAGTAGAGCGAGTCGTCGTAATGAAAATAGATGCCATCGTCGCCGGGCTGCGGAGAGAGCACATAGCGATAGCGGCGAGGCAACACGGGGGTGCCTTGTGGGGAGCGCCAATTGCGGATGTTGGTGTCGAGGGCTTCATTGCAGCAAGTCAGCAAGCGCAGGAGGTAGGCGCGGCCTTCGTCGGGCCGAAAATTGTGGCTACTGTCCGCGCTATTCATCACATGAAAGTTGACGCGCAGATGCCGCGTGGGCAGATGTTCGGGATGTGCGGTATCGGGCAGGTAGCCGCGCCAGTCAGCGCAATTGCGAGCGAGAAGTGGCGGCTTGCCGTCGTTTGGCGGTGGCGGGAAGTAGCGTTCGGTGCGCAGGGGCGGTGCGCAAGCGGTTGTCAGCAGGACACAAAAAAGAGCGGGCCAATGGTGCCATTTCGCCCAAAGCTTGTGTGTGCGGATATCGCTTTTTGCCGCCATTTGCATTGACCTTGTTGGATGCTGTCATGGTTTCGTGGGGCCGAACGTATCCATCCAAGCCATGATGCCGCCTTGCAGGTTGCGCACATTGCCGAACCCATGGGCTGTCAGCAGGCTTTGCGCCATGCCGCTGCGGTTGCCGCTGCGGCAATACAGCACGATTTCGTCGTTTTTGTGCGCTTCAAGCTCCCACATCTTGTTTATCAAATCGCCTAACGGCATGAGGGTGGCGCCGAGGTTGAATTCTTCGTATTCCCACGGCTCGCGCACATCCAAAAAAACGAATTTTTCTCCTGACTGGAGTTTTTGGCGAAGTTCCTGTACGGTGATGTCCATTGTATTGTCTGTTGTTAGGAGGAGGGCAGAAGGTGGAGGGTTGCAAAATAGGTTTTTGGGTTTGGATGGTGTCTTTCATATAGGTTGCAGGCAGCCTGCGCCAATATCTCGTTCCCACATTGGCACAACTACTCCCCACAGGTTCTCGGTCTTTCTTGGGTGACATACAAGTCTATTTGCTCGCCTTTGCGCATGGTGCCGTTGGGGTCGTACTTGGGGCTTTGCCGATATACATAGGCTGTTTCCATATCGGTCACGGTAGCGTCGGAGATGATGGTGCCCACGCTGAGGTCGCTGGTTTGGATGAGGAATTTGGCGGCATCAAGCGTTTGGCACACGCAGTCGGGTATGCTCACGGTGAGCGTGACTGCTTCGGAGACGATAAAATCCACCATGCCGCCCATTTCGATGGGGAAATTGCCACCTCTTATTTTTTGCGTAATGGTGTCGCCTCGGTACAACACTTCCAGAATCGTGTTGGCTTCCAGTTTGGGGTCGGCCACGCGAGCGATGATGCGGGGTTTGAGGCCAAGCCTGCCGAGTTTTCGGCTATAGAGGTCGTAGTCGTCGTTGCCGGCGAGGTCGGGCAGCCGCACGATGTCGGGATTGTTTTTCGTGACGGTAAAATAAATCGTGCGCCCTTCTTTCACCCTGCTTTGTGGCTTGGGGTCTTGGGTAAGAATGAGACCGGGTGGTTTGCCCACCTCGTAGATGGAGTCGCTCACGGCGACGTTGAAATTGCGCGATTTAGCCTTGCGAGAGGCTTCGCGGATGTTCATGCCCACATAGCTCGGCACTTGCACACTTTCGCCATGATTGGTGTAGCACTTGAGCCACCAGAAGGTCATCAGCAGGATGCCGCCTACCAACGCAAGCATGCCTAAGTAGTTTTTCACCACATAGAAATCAGTGAGGTAGGCGTACATTTCAACGCCGATGCGTCTGAGTTTTTGCCACATGAAGGTTTGAAGGTTTCTGGCTTAGGGGTTTCTGCCCGCCCGAAAAACATCCGAACATTCGTTCGGACGGGGTTGCTAGATGGGGGCGTTTTCAAAATTGGAGCAAAAGTAGGATTGTGCCGCGAAAACCTACTCAATGATTTAGCGGTCTTTCCATTTCTTTGCCCGAACAACGCATTTTATTAGGTCCGGGAAAAAATTTGCCCCTTCGCCCTTCACAAACGCACTATCCTCATTCTATGTACGAAAATCCTCGACTCATCCTCGATTCTTCCAACCCACCGGAGGCGGGCAGCATCACTTGGCGCTCGCCAAGCAATATCGCTATCGTGAAGTATTGGGGCAAACACGGTCGTCAACTGCCGCGCAATCCCTCGCTAAGCCTGACCTTGGCGGCTTCTTGCACCGATACTCAGCTAGAATATGCCTTCGACGAAGCTTTGCCTGGTGCTGGCATTGACCTCGCCTTTTATTTTCATCAAGCCGAAAACGAGGCGTTCAGGGCAAAAACCCTGGCTTTTCTGGAAAGCCTGCTCCCGATTTACCCTTTTTTGAAACAACTAAAACTCACGGTGCGCACTGGCAATTCATTCCCTCATTCGGCGGGCATCGCGTCGTCGGCTTCGGCCATGTCGGCACTTGCCTTGTGCCTTTGTTCGCTGGAAGACAGATTGTTCGGCACCCTGCAAGACGCGGCAGCATTCGACCGCAAAGCTTCTTATCTGGCTCGGTTGGGCAGCGGCTCGGCTTGCCGCTCCATTTTTCCGCACGCAGCTTTGTGGGGGCACACCTCTCTTGTGCCAGATGCTTCTGATGAGTACGCCGTGCCCATTGGCGACCTGATACATGCCTCATTCAAAGATTTTCATGATGATATTCTGATTGTCAGCTCGGAGGAAAAGGCCGTGTCGAGCCGTGCGGGCCATGCGCTCATGGAGGGCAATCCTTTCGCGGAGCCGCGCTATGCCCAAGCCCGCCAACGCATCGGCAACCTGCTCGACGCGATGCGCACAGGCGACCTCGAAGCCTTTGGCAAAATCGCGGAGGACGAGGCGCTGGCGCTCCATGCCCTGATGATGTGCAGCGACCCATCCTATTTGCTCATGCGCCCCGGCTCGCTCGCCATCATCGAGAAGGTGCGGGAATACCGGGCAGACACGGGCCATCCCGTCTTCTTCACGCTCGATGCTGGGCCGAATGTGCACCTGCTTTATCCCGGCGACATCGTGCATGAGGTGCGCAAGTTCATCGAGGATGAGTTGGCCGAACATTGCGAGAATGGGTATGTTCAGCAAGATTGGGTAGGGGAGGGGCCGGAAGAAATGTGAGGGTCATTAGGGGTTATTAGGGGTTATTAGGGGTTATTGGGGGTTATTAGGGGTCATTGGGGGTTATTGGGGGTTATTAGGGGTTATTAGGGGTTATTAGGGGTTATTAGGGGTCATTGGGGGTTATTGGGGGTTATTAGGGGTCATTGGGGGTTATTGGGGGTTATTAGGGGTTATTGGGGGTCATTAGGGGTCATTAGGGGTCACTGAGGTAAATGGGGCATTCGTTGAATTATAGTCAACGCAAATCAGCCCCGTCCGCTTCCCTTGGCCGGGCAAGCCCCAGAATACAGGGTCTGACAAGGTGGTTTTGAACGAACGATACTCGCAATCCTTTGAAAATCATACAAATCAATCAGGGGTATCCCTCAGGGCAAACGCATCAAAATACAACTGACCTCGGAGAGGTCAAATGTTGGTAGAAATGGCGTGTTTTTGTGGTAATTATCACGACCTCGGAGAGGTCAAATGTTTATCGCAGCAAACAGGTCACCAACATTCGACCCCGCCGGGGTCGCACACACCGCGAAAATGGGGCGTTTCTACCAACATTTTACCTCTCTGAGGTTTGCGCCATTTTGATGCGTTTGCCTTGGGGGTATCCCTGCCTTGCCAATGGGCAGGTTCAAATCCTCTTTAATCTGGGTATATACCTTGATTCGCTGGGATTTGTCAGCTCGCCATGCTCGCTCTCCCTGACTTTGAGCAGATTGCGATTGCAGCCATGCCCAAAACTTAGCGTCGAGAGGTATATCCGTTACATTTGCAAAACAAAATTTCTTCAAAAAAAGAAAAAGACGCGCCATGACGAGTACGCCAGAATTGCTTCCGAAGCTGGCAACGCAGAAGCCACCGGTCGAGGTGATGCCCGATGTTTCGCTCGATATTGTGCAGCTGATAAAAGAGGCTGATATTTCGCAGTAACGCCAACCTTCCGGTTGGCGCACTCGCGGCTCGCCAACCGGAAGGTTAGCGTTACTTGATTGCCTCCCGAATTCGCACCAACCTTTCCAGTAACCCTTCCAACTTATCCAACGGCAGCATATTTGCCCCGTCCGATTTTGCCTCTGAGGGTTTGGGGTAGGTTTCGATGAAAAGCCCGTCCACGCCGACGGCGATGCCCGCACGGGCAATGGTCTCTATCAACGCAGGGCGGCCTCCGGTGACACCGCTGCTTTGGTTGGGCTGTTGGAGCGAGTGGGTGCAGTCGAGCACGACTGGGGCGCCGAACGATTGCATTGCGGGAATTCCTCGAAAATCAACGATTAAGTCCTGATAGCCGAAAGTGGTGCCGCGTTCTGTCAAAATCACGTTCGGATTGCCTTCTTCCTGCACTTTTTCCATCGCAAAACGCATGGCTTCCGGGCTGACGAACTGGCCTTTTTTGATGTTCACCACCTTGCCTGTCTGGGCGGCGGCCACGAGCAGGCTCGTCTGGCGACAGAGGAACGCGGGTATTTGCAACACGTCCACATATTGGGCGGCAAGCGCGGCCTCTGGGTCGGCGTGGATGTCGGTGGTAGTCGGGATGTCATAGTGCTGGCCAACGGCGCGAAGGATATTCAGCGCCTTTTCGTCGCCGATGCCGGTGAAAGAATCGCGTTTGCTGCGGTTGGCTTTCCGATACGAACCCTTGAAAATGTAGGGGATGCGCAGGCGTTGGCACATTTCATTGACCTGCCCGGCGATGTCGAAGGCCATTTGCTCGCCTTCTATGGCGCAAGGCCCGGCGATGAGGAAGAAGTTGTTGGAGTCGGTGTTTTGGAGGCGTGGGATGGTGAGCATCGAATTGATTGTTGGTGAATTGCGAGATTGAGTTTTAAACACAGCGTTCGCTGAGTGTTGCACAGAGTCTCGCGGAGTTTTTTTGTCATTCTTAAGAAAATTTACCCTGCGGCTCTCTGTATCTTTCTCCTTTTCTCGGAGTTTAAAAAATCGGCACAAAGGTAGGCGAGTGTGAAAAATTCCCTCACCTTTATGTAATCCCTCTACCCGTGCTCATCCATCCATCGTTCACCAAATCAATTTTTTCAAAACAATGTACAAACTTCTTTGGGTTCTGTTGCCCCTTCTGACCATCGCTTGCCAACGCAAGCAAGCCGAATCAACAATGAAATCGAACGCTGCGTTTGAAAACACCCGTTGGAAAATAACGTCCATCGCGGGTCTCGAAAAACTGCCAGAGGTGCAAAAAGAAATGTTCGTCCGATTTTACGAAGGGCGGTTCAACGGCAACGCTGGCTGCAACAACATGATGGGGGGCTACACCGTGCAGGGCAGCACCCTGAAAATCACCGGCCCTGCCAGCACCATGATGGCCTGCGAGGAGGCGCTGATGAAAGCCGAGCAAAAATTCGGCGAGGCGCTCGGCAAGGTTGACAACTTCAAAATCACCGGCGACAAAATGCAACTCCGGCAAGGCGAGGCGGTGTTGGCCGAGTTCGAGGCCGTGTATTTGAAGTAATGTGCAGAACCATGAAGCGAGGGGGCGTTGGGAGGCTTGATGGCCTCTGATGCCCCCTTCTTTTTTTAAGCAAAACAACTACTTGGGCAAGGGCGATACCCCGCGACACGTTTCGGGGCGCTGCCCTTGCCAAGCGCACTCATTCGCGTATTCAATCCATTTTTACCAACTTCTTCACGACTCGTTGGCCGTTGGCCAATTGGATATTGAGGAAATAAACCCCATTGCTCAGGTCGTTGAGGTCGAGTTTGTACTGTTCGGTCTCCAATTCCAGTATTCGGAGGATTTGTCCGTTTGGGTTTTGCAGCTGGATGAACTTCAGTCCCTCATCCGATGAAATGGTCGTGATGTTGGTCGCTGGGTTTGGTACGATATGAATGCTTGAACCCGGCGACACCTCCGTTGTGCTCGATGGCGGCGCGCTGAGTTGGAAGTTGTCCAACAGCAGGAAGTCGTCTGAGCTGAGGTTGCTGGGGTCTAAGTCCCATTGTCCCATCTCTGTGTAGAAACTTAGCAAGAGCTCTCCTTTGAAATATGGCGGCAACGGGATGTTGTGGTGAATGACTTGCCCTTCCGGCTGTCCAAGAAAGTACTGGGCTCCGGTTTCGTTGCCCTCCCATTTTGCTTGCAAAATGCTGCTGTATGGGTCATTATTGAGTTGGGCAGTAGGGTTTCGGAACTGCGCGAGGTCAAACTCAAGTTTGGGACTGGGAGAGAACGACAGGTCAACACAGGCACGGATAGTGGCGTAGACGCCATCGGAAGGGTAGTCGAAGATGCTCAACGGTTCCGTGCAACGCTGGATATAGTCAGTGTTGTCGAATATGCCCGTGGAGGCAAAAAAACGGCTGTTTTGGTAGGGCATGGTCGGAGGGTTTGCGAGGCTTTTCAGTTCAAGGTATTCGTCCATGCCGTTGTCTTGTTCAAAGGTGTTCAAGTAGTTTCCGGTGATAGGCAATTTGATTTCCTGATAAAGTGGGCCAGCGTTGTTTGACAGATTGGGGTCGTTGGCATAGATAAGGGCGAGGTTTAGCCCATTGTTGGAGATGGGAATGTTGTAGTTGAGGATGATTCTGCTAGCATTGGGCAATGCTTTTTGCAGCACATAGGGCGGAGACGACCATAACGGGTTGCCTGCATCGTCAGTGGCTGTCAAGTTCAAGACGGTGCCTGCCGGGATGGCTTCACAGCTGTTGTTGACAATGAACGCCACCATATTCTGGGCGGAGGAAAAGCAAGATGCTTGTTGGTTGATGAAGGCGCTTAATTCAAGGTCGTTGGCCGCGTGTTCCGAGATGTTGAAAAATTCGTCAACGTGGTTATTGTCCGTGTTGTCGTCACTAAGATTTAGAGAAACCCCCAGATAGGCAAAGCCTGCCTGGCTTGTCTCAAACCAGTTGTTCACCTCCACTTCATAAACTTCTCCCGGAGCGATGGGGCTGCTCAGGTTAATCGTGAGGTCGCCTTGCGACCAACTGTTCAAGGTAATGGTTCCCATCATAGAGGGGGTGTAAGTCACTGTTCCTGAGTTGACGACCTTGAATTTAATCGGTACATACTGGTTGTTTTGGCAATGGTTTTTGGCCTCCAATCTTGGGGAAGACAGGCTGAGGTCGAAAAAGGGGGCTTGCGTGGTGTATGGAAGCCCTACGGCTTTCCATGCCTCCTTTACAGCGAGCAACTCGGTGGAACCCGCACCAAACATGGCCTCAGCCACTGCCTGCGAATACAGGTAAAACTCGCTGTAGGTGGAGCTCTCGGTGAAATAATAACGATTGACGTGAAACACGATTTGCCCCACCTTTTCCGTGCCGATGGCCGCGACGTTGAAGCTCGTGCCGACCTCGTTGATGCCCTGCTTCCCATCCACCAACATGGCAAACCAAAGATTGCCGATGGCGCTGTTGGTGTGAACGCCGCCGCCGTCTATCCAATACTCACCCTTGTAGTAGGCGGGCATTTGCATACTGTTGGGGTCGTCCATGACGCGAAAAGGCTTGCTTTCAGGGTTGATGATGAACGAATGGCCAAGCTTCCAGCTGAAATTCGTCGGGTCGGCTTTGCGCTCCAACAGCTTGCCAAATATATCGGCAAGGCTTTCATTGATGGCACCGGACTCCGAGTCGTAAATCAATCGGGAGGTGTAGTCAATCATGCCGTGCGTGAATTCGTGCCCGACCACTTCCAAGGTGGTCAGAGGGCCGTAGTTGCAGTTGCCATCGCCATAGAACGATGCTTCCCCGTCCCAGAAGGCATTGACGAAGTTGCCAACGTTTACGCGGACGTTCAGGGCTTCTCCGTTTCCATCCAAGCCTTGCCAATCGAAATCGGACAACATCATGTCGTAGTACTCCTGAGAGCAATAATGGGCATCTAAGGCAATCTCGGTGTGTTTGGCGTTGGATAAGTCCCAAGCGGAGCTGGTACTGGTAAATTCGTTCAGCGAGTTGTTCAACACAAAAATCCCCTCTCCGCGAGTGGGGTCGCGGAGGACAAATTGCTGTGGGCCGATGGAGTCCGTGATGATGTGTTGAATGCCGTAGTACCTCGTTTTGGCGGTGCTGGGCACCCCTTCGTTCAAAATCAACGGGAACTCGCAAAGGATTTTGCCTGTGATGGCATCCACAAAATAGCGGCGCTTGTCGAAGGGTTCGGTGCTGTGCAGGTCCACTTGATAGGCCAAGCGAAGGGATTCCGAAACGTCGGGAAAGTCGGGGTCAATGAAACACAGCGCCGCATCGGCCTGCCTCTCGTGGTATGCCCGGGCTTTCATGGTGTGTTTGGCGAAGGCGACCGCAGTCTCGGCGCTGATGCCGGGTTGTGGATTAGCATCGGCCTGTGGGCTGTACCGTCCGTTGGCATTCAGAATACGCCCGTCTTTTTCGTGCAAAATGTAGCGGCTGCCGAATATGGGCAAGCCCTCGTGGAATTGCTGAAACTTGAAGTGCGTGATGCCGAATTTGTCGGTGCTTTCCTCGATGAGCACCATGTCCGATTTGGCAGACAGGTACATTTTTCCGGCCATCTCCTCGAAGAAGTTCTGGTGGTTGAGGCGCGGGTCCGAGTTTTGGAAAAAAGTGTAGGTTTTTACGAGATAGGCGCTTGAGGGTGCATTTTGTTGTCCAAAAATTGGCGAGAAAAGGCTGAAAAACAAAGCGCAAAAGACCCAAGGGCGGAAAGTGTTCATAAAAGTGGCTGAGTTTAAAATTGTTCCTTGCGAACTTACAGGTATTTGCCCGAATGTGAAAAGTCTGTTTTGGGCAAATATCAATCTTGCCGCTGACGCACATCATTCCACAGGCATGAAGCGTCCGCGACCTTCACCCTTAAAAAATAGACTTTCCCATGTCCATATACCACCGCGCCGGAAAAATCCCGCCCAAGCGTCATACCCAGTTCCGCAACCACGCGGGGCGCCTGTACCAAGAAGAACTCGTGGGCACGCAGGGCTTTTCGGGTGTCTCCTCGCTTGTTTATCATCTTTATCCGCCCACCATTGTGAAGGAAAAAGGCAAGCCGTATTCCGTCGAGCCGGAAATTGCCATCGAAAAAAATCTCTCGGCGCTGAGTTTCAAAGGCTTCGAGTTGCCCTACGCCGACGACTATTTGGAAAGCCGCAAGACGCTGTTTGTCAACAATGATTTGCACATCGGGCTGGCCGCACCGCACCACAGCACACGCGATTATTTTTTCAAAAATGCCGATGCCGACGAAATCATTTTCGTGCACAAAGGTCACGGCTGGCTCGAAACGATGTATGGGCAAATTCCTTTCGAGTATGGCGACTACCTCGTCGTACCGCGCGGCACGATTTACAAAATTCATTTCCTGAGCGCGCAAAACCGCCTGCTCATCATCGAGTCGTTCAGCCCTGTGCGCACACCACAGCGATACCGCAACCAATACGGCCAAATGCTCGAACACGCGCCTTTCTGCGAGCGCGATTTCAAACTGCCGCAAGACCTCGAAACCCACGACGAACACGGCGATTTTCTCGTGAAAATCAAAAAGCAAGGTATGATTTACCCCTACGTGTATGCCACGCACCCCTTCGATGTGGTGGGCTGGGACGGCAATCACTACCCCTGGGCAATTTCGATTTTCGACTTCGAGCCGATTACGGGGCGCGTCCATCTGCCGCCGCCGATTCACCAGCAGTTCGAGGCCGATGGCTTCGTGGTCTGCTCCTTCGTGCCGCGCCTCTACGACTACCACCCCAAGGCCATTCCCGCGCCTTATCACCACAGCAACATTGATTCCGACGAGATTCTCTACTATGTGGATGGTGACTTCATGAGCCGCAACAACATCCAAAAAGGCCAACTGACCCTCCATCCCGGCGGCATCCCGCACGGTCCGCACCCCGGCGCCATAGAGCGCAGCATCGGCAAAACGGCCACCGAAGAATTGGCCGTGATGATTGACCCCTTCCGCCCCGTCAAAATCACCAAAGATGCCCTGCAACTCGAAGTGGAGGATTATTACAAATCGTGGCTGGGCGCAGAAGTGTTGGCTAATTAACCTGATGAAACACCGAAACAACAGCATACGCCGATACCACCGATATTTTTTTCTTGTTAGGGCAACTTGAAAACTCATTTTTCGGTGGTATCGGCGAGTTTCGGTGACTCGCTGTTCCTTAGTTTCTGAAAATCAAATTTTTAAAATCATGACTACCCTGACCGGCATTAAAAATTACGACTACGGCCTGCAAAAAATCTTCACCGAAGCCGACGATTTTCTCCCCCTGCTCGGTACCGACTACGTCGAACTCTACGTCGGCAATGCCAAACAGGCGGCGCATTATTACAAAACCGCTTTCGGCTTTCAGTCGCTGGCCTACGCCGGGCTGGAAACGGGTGCGCGCGACCGCACTTCCTACGTGTTGGCGCAAGGCAAAATCCGCCTTGTGCTCACCACGCCGCTCACTTCTCATTCGCCCATTGCCGAGCATATCAAAAAACACGGCGACGGCGTGAAAGTCATCGCCCTCTGGGTGGACGACGCGCGCGCGGCATTTCACGAAACCACACAGCGCGGCGCCTCGCCCTTCATGGAGCCGAGTGTCGAGCGTGATGGGTTCGGCGAGGTGGTGCGCTCCGGCATTCACACCTACGGCGACACGGTACACATCTTCGTGGAGCGCAAAAACTACAACGGCATTTTCCTGCCGGGCTACGAACCCTGGCTGTCGAGTTACAACCCACCTGAGACAGGCTTGAAGTACATTGACCATATCGTGGGCAACGTGGGTTGGAATCAGATGAATGTGTGGGCCAAATTCTACAACGAAGTCATGGGATTTGCCAACCTGATTTCTTTCGACGACAAGGATATTTCCACGGAATACTCTGCTCTCATGTCGAAAGTGATGACCAACGGCAACGGGCGCATCAAATTCCCCATCAACGAGCCTGCCGAGGGCAAAAAGAAGTCGCAAATCGAAGAGTTTATTGAGTTCTACGAAGGGGCGGGTTGCCAGCACATCGCCGTGGCGACCGACGACATCGTGTTCACTGTCAGCGAAATGCGCAAGCGCGGCGTGGAGTTTCTTCATGTGCCTGGGGCTTACTACGACACGGTGGCCGAGCGTGTGGGCGCGATTGACGAAAACCTGATGCGCCTGAAAGAATTGGGCATCATGGCCGACCGTGACGATGAGGGCTACTTGCTCCAAATTTTCACCCGCCCTGTGGAAGACCGCCCGACGATGTTCTTCGAAATCATTCAGCGCAAGGGCGCCAAGTCGTTCGGCAAAGGCAATTTCAGGGCGTTGTTTGAGAGCATCGAGGAAGAACAGCGGCGGCGGGGCACGTTGTGAGGGAGGGAGAGAATGCCAGAAAGGCATCTGGTTTTGAATCAAAAGGATTCGTGGTCAACCCGTTTTTCGATTCGTGGGGCTTCCTTTTCTCAGCTTTTTGGAGAGAGTTGTTCTGTAAGCGAAAGCAAGCACTGTAAACTTTGTTGGAGTTCGGCGGCATCTTCTTCATTGGAAAAGGCGCCGTAAGTTTGCAACCTGCGTGTGTCAGTGTCAAGCAGGTTTTCCCAGATGGAAGAGCGTGCCGTGCCAATCGCTCTGGAAAATGGCACCAAGTCCTTGTTCAGTTCATATCGGGTACAAATGTTGTTTATGGCTTGTTTTATCTGATTGATAAGTGTCAGGATTCGCGCAGATTCCTCTTTGCCCAAGTCATCCTCGAATCTATAAGTACTGCTCTCAGGCATCCCGTGCAGCATCATATAGATTTCATCCACTCTTTTTTCGATTACTGTCAGCGTGGCCCATACGGCTCGCTTGTGATTATCTGAGAGTGCCATTTTTATCTGATTTGCTATGTGCGCAATAAGAATGGCAAGAATAACCACAGGTTTGAAATATTGTCTCTTTTCTCAGGGACAATATTTTTGGCCAGAACGATGCGCTTGCAGATGCCCGACAGGATTCTTAGCCAAACAAAAAAGCCAATTACCTGATTTTCAGATAATTGGCTTAAACTTTTGTGGAGCTGGCGGGATACCAACCCAAACTCACAAAGTCTTAATTACCAAAAACTTAGAAAAAAATTTTGAGATGGTGGTGTAAAAAGTGGTGTAAAAACATCCACATTTTGCCCCGTTTTCCGTTCCGGCTTCGCCGCCAGAAAAAACCGTGTTGCCCCTGCAAAAGAATGGTGACGGTAAACAGTCGGCAACACGGTCGGGACAAAGATAACCTTTTCTGCATTTTGCAAACCAAAGCGGGCGCTCACCTGATTCTCTCAATGTAAACCGCGTACTCCTTTTGCCCGGTCTTGAATCGAATCGGGTTTTCGTCGGCTCGCCGATGGGATAGTGCCGAATAACTCAAAAACTCGCCGTCCTGCTCTTTCATGTCTTCGCACAACTTTTTCAGATTGCCCCAAACGCCTATTAGTTCGCCGTCGCCATTTAAGACGCTGATTCGCCTTTCGGCGTGTTCTTTTTTGTAGTCCCTGCTTTTCATGTTGTAAAAATATAGGGTTTCCTGCCCTACGCGAAAAAAGTTTGCAAATTTTCGCACGTTTATTTGCATTTTACAATTATTCGTGCGTATATTTGTACTGTCAAGCGCAAACAGGATATGAAACAGCAAATCAACCGTTCCGAAATTCTTACCCTCGCTCACCAAATCCGCCGCCAAAATCAATTCCTTACATGGGGTCAATGTCAGGCGCAAGCGTGGCAAGTTGCCCGCCTTCGCGCTGCCCTTCGCGCCGGTGCTACCCGCTTCACTTTCCAAAAGCAAGACGGCGAAGTAAGGGAGGCTTACGGTACGCTCAATCCCGAACTTTTCCAGTACGAACACAAAGGCAGCGACCGCGCCGAAAGCCCGACTGCAATTAAGTATTTCGACCTCGATAAAAACGCTTGGCGTTCGTTCCGCGCCGAACGCATTTTGAAAGTGGCTGCCTGATTGGGCAGCCGCTTTTTCTTTCTCACCTGCCAAAGCCTTTTTCCCATGCCCGCGTCTCGAATCTCATTCCATCCCGGCCAACCTTCATTTGTGGAAATCCGCGTCACCACGTCCGCACCGCTCGAATGGCTGACATCGGCGCGTCACTCCTTTATGACGCTGCTCGAATGTTTCCACGACCCTTTGCCGTCCGATGCGGCCTGTTTGCAAGGTGAGGCAATCGGGTTGCTGTACTCGCTTCACCCTTTGCCCGCTCAAATGAAAGCGGGCGTTATGGCGCTCGATACGCCGCCCGGTGCAAACGAAAACGCGGGGTATTATTTCACGTCGGGCGGCTTGGCAATTCGCTTGCAAGTTCCCGCTACTTTCGAGGGATTGGACACGACCTTGCGGGCGTTACTTGCGGTCGGGCAGCATAGCGGTTGCCGTCTCTCCGATGAAATCCGCGCCGGTTTTTTTGAATTGCTTGGCGCTCTCATTCCGTCGCCCGCCGACGTTTCAGCCGCATTGACGCGGCAACCGAAAGCCTGATTTCCCGCCTGAATTTTCCTTTCGTTTCCTTCCTGATGCACCCTTGCGAATTGCCGACTGGCTTTGCAAGGGTGCATCAGTTGTTTGTAAAATAAATACAGTTTATTTATATTTTTTGCAAATTCGGCAAATGAAAAACATTTTGATTCATATTTGTCGCTCAAACATACTAACATCTAATCCATGAGTGAACTATCTTTCAGGTGGGCAACCCCTACCCTTGACATCTTTTTCGCCGATGTCAGCACCGATTTACCGCTCCCATTTACAAATGACGGCATCCCGGCGGGCTTTCCCTCTCCCGCAAGCGACTATTTAGATTTATCCATTGACTTAAACCGAGAATTGGTGGACAATCCAGACGCTACCTTTTACGCCCGTGCGAAAGGTAACTCCATGCAAGACGCGGGCATCCATAACGGCGACGTGCTGGTTGTTGACCGTTCGCTGACCGCCGACAACGGCGACATCATTGTTGCTTTTCTTAACGGTGAATTTACGGTGAAACGGTTGCGGTTTACTGGCGAAACCTGTTTGCTTTTACCGGCCAACCAAGACTTCCCGCAAATCCGAATCAATGACGGCGATGACTTCCGGGTGTGGGGCGTGGTCACATTCGTTATCAAAAACGTCCGCGAAGGGGGGCGGGGCAAGTGGGTAAGTATGCGTTAGTGGACGGCAACTGTTTCTACGTCAGTTGCGAACGGCTTTTCAACCCCGCGTTGGAAGGCCGCCCCGTCATTGTGCTGTCCAATAACGACGGCTGCGTTGTCAGCCGCTCGAATGAAGCGAAGGCGTTGGGTATCGAAATGGCTTCGCCCGCTCACCTGATGACCGACCTTTTGCGCAAAAACCGCGTCGCTGTCTTTTCCTCGAATTACAATTTGTACGGCGATTTGTCGCGCCGCATGATGTCCGTTTTGGGCAGGCTTGCGCCCGCTATTGAGGTCTATTCCATTGACGAAGCCTTTTTGGACTTCGGCGGCGTGGACTGCCCCGACTGGTGGGCTTACGGTTATTTCATTCGCGCCGAAGTGTTGCGGCAAGTAGGCATCCCGACGGGCGTGGGCATCGCGCCGACAAAGACGCTGGCAAAAGTGGCAAATCGCGTCGCCAAAAAGCAGCCCGAACACGGCGGCGTTTTCGTACTCGAAACAGCCGACGAAATCGAAACCGTTTTGCGCTCCATGCCCGTCGGCGACGTGTGGGGCATCGGCGGCCAATATGCAAAACTGCTCGCCCGCAATGACGTGGCGACGGCATGGGATTTCACCCGCTTGTCCGCCGATTGGGTACGGCGCAACCTGACGGTCGTGGGCGCACGGCTGCAAATGGAATTGCAGGGCGTTTCCTGCCTCGAATTGGAAAGCGTCGCGCCGCCGAAAAAGAACATTTGCACCTCCCGAAGTTTCGGCAAAATGCTGACAGACTTCGGCGGGGTGAGCGAAGCGGTTGCCAATCATGCGCACCGTTGCGCCTGTAAATTGCGCGGGCAGGGCAGCGCGGCCAACGTGCTGACGGTGTTCCTTCACTCCAACCCGTTTAAGCCGGAATTGCCGCAATACAACCCTTCCCGAACGGTGACGCTGCCGACGGCCACAAACAGCAGCCTGCTCATGGTCGGTCACGCGGAAACGGCGTTGAAGGCGATTTGGCGCGACGGTTACGCCTACAAAAAGGCAGGGGTCATCATTTCAGGCATTGTGCCGGAAAATGAAATCCAGTTGGGCTTTGATGTTTCGATGACCGACGTGGACAAACACAAACGCCTGATGCGGGCAATGGACGCGCTGCGTGGGCGTTACGGACACGGCGCTATTTCAGTTGGAACGCAAGGCACGGCGAACGCATGGCGGCTAAGGCAGGAACGCCTTTCGCGGCGGTTTACAACGAGTTGGCAAGAAATTTTGGAGGTGAAGTTTTAAAGGGGCTTTTTAAAACAAGTCCTTAATCGTGACTGTCTTGTTTTTTGCATCAATTTCGGCTTGTTTGAATTTGACATTTGGGAAATTACCGTTGGCTAATTGGATGATTTCCTGCTTATTTTCTTCTGGCATATTTGCGCCAAAAACTACCTCAACAAACCTTTCACTTGGCACTTTGACTTTGCGCCAATCATTGCCAACCTCTCCATCGGGTTTGATTTTAGTTGTCCGGTATTCCCTTTCAAATGACCACTTTTCAAGTTTTGAAAATGCCCTTTTGTTGGCTTTATCCTTAAAATCTTCGTTCGGATGAATTATTGGCAATTTTGGGTAGTAATTCACATGACCACTCATTCCGAATTTTGAAAAATCGCTAAGCAATTCCTTTCCAGAAAATCCAACGCAAAATCCTTTATGGTCATCGGCATATTTTTCCCATAACTCAAAATTTTCCGCCACAGGCGTTAGGCAAAAGACACCGAATACTTTGTCAAACATTGCGTCGGATTCTCTTTGCTTTTGCTTCAACTTCTCTGGATTCCTTATTGGGGTACGTTTCATCCAATACTTAGCAAATTTTTTATGCCGTTTTTTTGACCAATGTGGATGACGGCGCACTGATTCGTCAAAAAAACGTTTGTTTTGCTCTCTGTGAGACCGCAAATCAAATCTGACTGGATTTTTGCAGTCTAAGGGGTCTTCAAAACCGGAAGGCGGCGACAAATACACGATTTGTTCCGTTAAAATGGTTTTGTGTTGACTTTTACGCCATTCCCTAAATTTGTAAAGGGGTTCTGGCACGTCAATTTCGTCATAAGATACTCCCTGCCAATTTGTTTCCATTGTGCTAAATGATTTGATGCTTTCCATTTTTGAGGTTTGTTCTATGCGGTTTTTTCACCACTCCCCCCGAAACGCCCGCTCCAACACCGCCGGAAACAATCCCTCCAACCCGGCCAACTGCCCCGCTTGCACCGCTTTCAGTTGCTCCATTTTCTCCAATATTTCGACAACCCTTTTTTGTTCCGAAAGTGGTGGTAAAGGTATTTCAATATTGCCGAACCTGTCCATTTTCAGGCGGACACGGTTCGTTGTCCCTTCGCTCGATTCGATGCACTTTTGGTCAAAATATTCCGTGTTTGAAACAAACTCAAAATATTTTGATAAACACTTATCCGAACATGAGAACAGGGGGAAATCATTTGTGACAATTGCATTGTGAAGTTCCTTCGGGACTAAACCCATTGCGCCATTTCTTGCATCTATTTTTGAAATGATAAAATCGCCTTCCTTCGCTCGAAATTGAACCGAGCCTACTTCGCCGCCTTTTATCATACCTCTTAAAATCACTCCTTTATGCTGCATTTTGACTGTGATTTGTTTGTAATCCCGTTCGGCTTCTATTGCTACAACTTCCCGGTTAGGAATCAGAACTTCATTTAAAGCAGCCATTGGGTAGATGTTACAAATTTGCTTAAACAACCCGTTTCTGAAAGATGCCAGTTCTTTTTCCTGCTCTCCCCTCAACGCCCGCACCGCATCCATTTTCCCCTTCAACGCCGCCAACCGCCCGGCGATGCGCTGTTGCTCGGTGAGGGGCGGGAGGGGAATTTCAACTTGCAAAAACACGCTCGGTTTTACACGATTTTTGCCACTTGTCCCAAAGGCTTTTTCATTGCACCTGTCCCAAAAAAATTTGCTTTTGGTGAGGAAATAAAGCCAGTCGGAGGAAACAATATCTTTTTCAGGATGATAAACTGGAAATTCAGGGGATACATAAAAGCCATGCAAAGTTTCTGGAATGACTGTTACCGCCCCGTTTCTAACCCAAATTTTGTTGAAGGTCAAATCCCCTTTTTCAGCCTTGTAAAAAAACTTATATTGGGTTTCGCTGCCTAAAACATCTTCTCTTGCATACGCACCTTCTCCCCAAAGTCGGACTCCGATTTGAGGGTAATTTTCAAAAGGTGTTATTGAAACCTGATTTTCCGAAGGTCTCAACACCTCCCCCAATTTAACCATTTTCCAACCGTTTTTCATGTTTCGTCGTCCTCCTTTTCCTCGCCGCCGGGGGGCATGGTTTTGATTTTATCCGGCTTTTCGAGGGCTTTTTTCTCTTCCGACTTCAATCGGCGCTCCACTTTTTTCACGTCTTCTGCGGGAGGCAGTTGTTCGGGTTTCACACCGCGTTCGTGGAGTATTTTGCGCACGGCGAGGTTGTTGTCCACGTGTTCGCGCTGTATGGCGGGCTGGCCGTGCAGGTCTTTGTCCACCACGTTGTGGTTGGTGAGTTCGGCGGCGAAGTCTTTGGCTTTGATGGTGAGCGTGGGCAGGAAGTCGGCGAGGGGGCGGCTTTCAGGCACGGCGAGTTTACGTTTCATGTCTTGGGTGCTGCGCCCACCAAAGAGGGCTTTGTCGCCTTCGGAACGGATAATGGCGAAGCCTTGCTCGTTCACGCCGCGTTCGTAGAGGATGCCGGAAAGTTTGTTTTCGGTGCGGGAGAGTTTTTCGCGGGCGGTCACGCGGTCGAGGTCGAGCAGGCGTTGCTCGATAAGTTCTTGTTTTCGGGTTTGAACGGCGAAGTACGTCTGCGCAAAGGCGATTTCGGGCTTTTTGGTGGGGTCGCCGTTTTGGGCAATGAGGTAGCAGGCGTAGCGTGTGAGGGCGATGTCATCAATCCGACGTTGAGTGCCGCTTCCGATTTCGACCATTTTCCCGACATCGGCAAAATGGTGTTCAATTTTTTCACCTGCTCCTTCGCAGGCGTTTTTGGCCTTTTCAACGGCGTTGAGGAAGTTGTCCCATTTGGCATAGCCGAGAATGGTTTGAAGTTCGCGGGCGCTCCAACACTCGGTGTCTTTGATTAGGTAACAGGCTTCTTCAAATTTTTGGAAGAGTTCGTCAATGAGTTCTTTTTTCATGGTGCAATCAATTTTTGGACTTCTTCCATCAAAGATAGGATTTGCCGCTCCTTTTCGAGTATTGTAGCAATGGCTTCGGCAGGGTCGGCGTGTTCGGCATCGTTGCGGCGGTTGGGGTTTTTGCGGTCTAAGTTGGCGGAAAGCAACTTGCCGCCCGCGTCGTATTGCAGGATTTCGGCGGCGGGTATGCGCCAAGCGTTTTCATCTTCCCGGCGGTCGCTCCACCATGCGATGCAGTCGGCAAATTCATCGAACTGCATAGGCTTGGTTTTCGAGTATTTTTTGCGTTCGGCGGGCGGTTGTATTTCGTAAAACCACACGTCACGGGTCGGCTGTCCCTGCTCGAAAAACAACAGGTTGGCCGGTATAGCGGTGTAAGGCTCAAACACGCCGTCGGGCAGCCGCACAATGGTATGCAGGTTGTATTCCTTCAACATCTGCTCTTTGATGCGGGCAGCGATGCCGTCGGCAAACAGCGTTCCGTTTGGCACGACAACGGCGGCGCGTCCCCCTCTCCCCCCCTCATGGGGGGGCTGGGGGGGGCGGCGTTTCAATCGGCGCATAATCAATTGCAGGAACAGCAGGGCGGTTTCCGCCGTGCGCATATCATCGGGGAAGTTGTTAAGTATGCCGCGTTCTTCTTCGCCGCCAAACGGCGGGTTGGTCACGATGATGTCCACCCGGTCGCTGTCGCCTATGTCGCGTAGGGGCGTTCGGAGCGAGTTGCCGCTATCAATGTTCGGAAATTCGAGGCCGTGCAACAGCAAATTCATTTGGCAAAGCAGGTAGGGCAGGTTTTTGGCTTCACCGCCGTAAATGCTGCTTTGTTGCAAGGTGTCGTATTGCTCAACGTTTTGGGCTTGTTTGCGCAAGTGTTCAAAGGCTTCCACCAAAAAACCGCCCGTTCCGGCGGCGGGGTCGAGTATGCTTTCGCCCAATTGCGGGTCGAGCATTTGCACCATGAATTTCACTACGGGGCGGGGCGTGTAAAATTCGCCCGCGTCGCCCGATGCGTCGCGCATCTCTTTCAGGATGCTTTCGTATAGGTGCGAAAGCGTGTAGATTTCTTCGGTGCTGGTGAAATGGATGCTGTCTATTTTGTTCACCACGTCGCGCAACAGGTAGCCGTTTATCATGCGATTGGCCACGCCTCGAAACACGGTTGCCACTACGTCTTTGCGCTCTTTGCCCGTCTCGCTTTGAAGGCCGCGAAGGTGGTAAAACAACCCCGCGCCTTCCGTACTATCGGGCAGGGTGCATTTTTCATTGTTGATGAAAGCCAACAGGTCATCGCCGGTGAAATTTTGGTTTTTTGCCCAATCGCGCCAACGGTACGGCGCACCAATGGCAGGGCGGTACGTTTGGCGTTTCAACAGGGCTTTGGTTTCCTGTTCCATTTCCACGTCATCCAAAAATTTTAGGAACATTATCCAAGTCAGCATCGGCAAGCGGTCGGCATCGCCATTCATCCCTTTGTCTTTGCGCATGATGTCGCGGCATGATTTTATCAGGCCGGACAAGCGTTGGGCGGTGGTTTCGGTCTTAACTTCTTTTTGTCTTTTTGCCATTGTGTCAGGTTACGCGGCTTCGGCGTAGAGCAGTTTTTGAATGTCATCCAATGCGCGTAGCAAATTGGGCGCACCGCCAAACAGGGCGGCTATTTCTGTAATGTTCCCTTTGTCGGAAATAGGTTTCACCTCCAAAACCCCCGCGTTCAATTCGTTCGCGCCAAATTGAACGTATTTGTCCAAAATCAACTCGATGACTTCCCGCGCCCCGTTGGAATAAGCGGCCAACGTTGCGGCTTTGCGCACCCGTTCGGCGCGTTCGCGGCGGGTCATCGGTTTCAGGTCAAACGCGACGTGGCAAAGCATATCGAAAGGGTCGGCATCGGTCAACTTTGTTATGTCTGAAAGTTGTTCCAATGATATGCCCCTGTCCTCCAATTCGGTCACGATGTTTTGCCTTTGTTCGGGGTCAGCCCACGCCGCCCGAAAACTTTGGGCATCGGTGAAAAGCGTTTTGATTTCACCTTTGGCGTATTGGGTAAATTCTAAGGTGCGCAACTTGCCGCTCGCGTCCAACACTTGCACCGATTCGGCCACGATGGTCACTTCACCCTCTTTCACATAGTATTTGCGGGGCTGTTGGTTTTGATTGGTCATCGCCTCGATGTCGCTGTCTGTCCAATCGGCGGGCGGTGTTTCGGCGTGTTCTTCAACAAAAGTGCCCTCCACAACTGCGCCGTTTTCGTCCATTTCTTCTGATGTAATCAATGGTGGTTCGCCGTCAAAATCGGGGTCGGCAAAGTTGCGCGTTGCGCTGCCGGTGTAGTCCAAAATGGTGAAAAACATTTTGCCTTTATCTTCCTTTACCCGTGTTCCGCGCCCGATGATTTGTTTAAACTCGGTCATTGAATTGACCATGCGGAACAGCACAATGTTTTTGCAAGTCGGGATGTCAACGCCCGTACTCAACATTTGGGAAGTGGTGACAATGACGGGAATACCCGGCCTTTCAAAAGGTTCGTAATCCATGAAATTTCCCAACAGCCCTTTGCCCGTATCGCCTTCATCCGACACGATGCGGACAACGTAGTTTTGGTTTTGCTTCATCAAATCGGCGTTGAGGTTGCCCAACTCCCGGCGCATTTGGTCGGCGTGTTCTTGGTCGTGGCAAAAGATGATTGTTTTGTCTAACCTGCCGTGCTTTTTCAAATGCTCGGTCAAATGACGGGCAACTGCTTTTGTGCGCGGTAACAGGGAAAGGCTCTTTTCAAAATCGGGGGTTTGGTAAATATCATCGGGAATGACGTTGCCGTACATATCCGTTTGCCCCGCTTGTGGCCGCCAACCCGTCGCGTCGGCTTCCGTTACGATGCGGCGCACAATGTAGGGCGCTAAAAATCCATCTTCGATGCCTTGCCGCAAACTGTAAGTGTAAAGCGGGTTTCCAAAATAGGCGTAGGTGTCTTTATTGTCTTGTCGCAAGGGAGTGGCCGTCAAACCCAATTTCACGGCATCGGCGAAGTAGTCCAATATGCGCCGCCAATTTCCTTCATCCGTTGCGCTGCCCCGATGACATTCGTCCACCACAACCAAATCAAAAAAGGTACGCGGGAACTGTTTGAACAACCCTTCCCGGCTCTCGCTTTCAGCCAATGACTGATAAGTGGAAAAGTAAATTTCGCGGCTGGTGGTCGCACCGTCATCAAAAACGGATGCCCTTGCATCGCCGAACACGGCAAAGTCTTTCGCGTAGGGGTCATCCACCAAAACTTTGCGGTCGGCCAGAAACAACACTTTCGGGCGGCGGTGTTCGCCGGTGTTGTTCCAACGGTTGTTCCAAAGTTTGTAAATGATTTGGAAGGCAACCGAAGTTTTTCCCGTACCCGTCGCCAATGTGAGCAGCAGCCGTTTTTTCCCTTCCAAAATGGCTTGCACCGCCCGATTTACGGCGATTTCCTGATAATATCGGGGCGGCTTGCCGGGCGTAGGGTGAAGGGGTTTTAGCAGGATGTCTTTGGTGTGGTCGCTAATAGGTTCGGGTTCGGCGGCTTGCAACCTGTTCCAAAGTTCTTGCGGGGTCGGGTATCGGTCAACGATTGTTTCCAACCCGGTGATGAAATCAAACTCTGCGATTTCCGCGCCGTTGGTTGCGTAGGCGAATTTCAAATCCAACGATTGTGCATAATCTTTGGCCTGTTGAAGTCCGGCGGATGCGGTTGCATACTTCTTTTTGGCTTCGATAACTGCAATCAGGAAGTTTTGCGCAACCCTCAAAAGGTAGTCGGGTTTTTTAGGTTTTTGCCGCTTCGCTACTTTTCCCAATATAATGATTTTGCCGTCGGTGAACACACGCTCCCTTAGTATTTTGTCGCGTGTCCATTCGGCTTGTTTCAATGCCGGTTCAATGTCTTCAGCGCGGGTATCTTCCTCGCTGTCGTGTTCTAAGATGATGATTTTCTTTTGTTCCATCTGTGGTTTGGCATTGGCAAATTTCACACCATTGGGGAGCAAAGAAAGGTGTTTTATTGGATTATCGATTGGTTTGCATACCCAGTACATGATAATAAAAAAAGCCAGTTGCTTGATTACCAAACAACTGGCTTCAACTTTTGTGGAGCTGGCGGGAGTCGAACCCGCGTCCGGACAAAGCGCCGTAACGCTTTCTACATGCTTAGTTTCTGATTGATTTTTCGAGCGCGGGTTGGTTCAAAAACAGACACATCCGCGCCTTATCCCCTGTGTTTCACCCTTCGGTCGAGGCATCCCGTCGGGCAATCCTGCAAAATGTTTGATGCGCGGCGGCCTGTGTAGCAGGCATCAAGGCAAAAAGAGGGTCCGCTTGGCGGAGGCTCTTACGCGGCACAAAGGCTTTCTAATTCGCTTGAATTAGGCAGCCATGGCATACTGAGTGTTGCCAGTTGTTGTTCGGTCATTATTTTTTACGGAGTAACCAACCATGCTCCGGCATGCTTACGAAACGACTACACTTTCCCGTCAATACCAGGGCAGCCCCATTCGTTATTCGTCATTTACGTCATTAAGAGTCAATAGCGTAGTTTGCAAAAATTACTTCAAATGACTTTGATGACTTCAAATGACTTTTCAAAGAACATTGGCAAAGGTAAACCAAAAACCGGGTTTCAAAGTTCGGCGCGGCTGTTGAATGTTTTGCCGAAAGTAAAGACGCGGCGTTTTGAAGCCGTCACAACCAATTTCTTAACCAATCGCTGCGCTCCGAAACGCCTACCTTCGCGCTTGCTTTGTCGCTGAACACAACATAGTATTTTGCGAAAATTTCCCTAACACACTGACAAATTGAATTGAACGTGCCAAATTCAACCAACAGCAGCCAAAGACCTGCCGTCAAAATCGGCGTCATCCGTGAGGGCAAAACACCACCCGATGCCCGCGCCCCGCTCACCCCCGAACAATGCGCCGAAGCGATGGTGGAGTTGCCAGTGCGCGTCGTCGTGCAGCCTTCCCCGATACGGTGTTTCAAAGACGAAGAATACGTCGCGCACGGCATCACGCTGCAAGAGGATTTGAGCGACTGCGACGTGCTGCTGGGCATCAAAGAGGTGCCCGTGGATTGGCTGATAGCTGGCAAGACCTACCTGTTTTTTTCACACACCATGAAAAAACAGCCGCACAACCGCCACCTGCTGCAAGCCATTTTGGAAAAAAACATCCGCCTGATTGACTACGAGGCCCTGACGAACGAGCGAGGCGAGCGCCTCATCGCGTTCGGCTTCTATGCAGGCATCGTCGGGGCGCACAACGCGCTCTGGACTTGGGGCCAAAGGACGGGTCAGTTCTCTCTGCCGCGCCTGTGCGACAGCCACGACTACGCCGAAGTGCTGGCCGCGTACGAAAAAATGACCTTTCCGCCCCTACGCATCGTGCTGACGGGCACAGGCCGCGTGGCCACCGGCGCCGCCAAAAACTTGCTCGACATGGGCATCCGGCAGGTGACCCCGCAGGAATTTTTGACGCAGGATTTTTCGGAAGCCGTTTTTGCGCAAATCGCCGCCCAAGACTATGTGGCACACCGCGACAAGCCGGGATTTTTTGACAAAAAACATTTTTACGCGCACGGGGAGGAGTACGTCAGCGCGTTTGCTCCCTATTACCGCCGGGCAGATATATTCATCAACGGTATTTTTTACGACAAAAAAGCGCCCATGTTTTTCAGCGTGGAAGAAATGCGGCAGCCCGATTTCCGCATTAAAGTCATAGCCGACATCACTTGCGACATCATGCCCGATTCTTCCGTGCCAAGCACCATCAGAGCCAGCAAAATCGCCGCTCCCGTATATGGCTTCGCTCCCCAAAGCGGTCAGGAGACCGCCCCCTACCAGCCCGAATCCATTGACGTGATGGCGATAGACAACCTTCCCTCCGAGCTCCCGCGCGATGCCTCCGCGTTTTTTGGGCGGCAATTGTTGGAGAAAATTCTGCCGCAGCTCCTCCATGGCCGCACCAGCGATGCCATTCGGCGGGGCATGATAGCCGAAAATGGACGGTTGACCCCTGCCTTTGAGTACCTGACTGATTATGTGGCCATTCATGTATGAAGTTTTTGTAAAAAAGTTCAGATTTTGATTTTTCGTTTCAGACATTTGCCGAAACATTACTTCGGCAAAACGTTAAATCAAATCTCACATGAAAATTCCTTTTTGGCTCATCATCCTGCTCTTCATCGGGTACAGCATCTGGGCCACCACTTGCTGGCACAATCACATGATGCGAGATTGCTGCGAGGACACCACCGCCGCCGCGGCAGCAGCAGCAGAAACAACAGGGGTTCCGCTCTTCAACTGGAACGCTGACAAACCCGAACCCGACGCGAAATTCCCCGACTGGAAAAAAGCCTTCTTGGCATCGAAAGACCACGGTCAGGGCGACACACTCGTCATCACGGGGTATTACCGCGCTGGCGAGGCCAACGGCGAACAACTCGCCCGCGCCCGCGCCGAGGCCATCCGCGATATGCTGGCACCAGAGCTGCCAGCCAACCGGGTGCGCATCGCCACGCAAATGATTGCGGACGATGGCTTGGCAGAAGGCAGCGCGCCCAAACAATCGGCCTCCTTCTCGTGGTCGAAAATGGTGCTCAAAGAAGAAGACAGCGCCATCATCGAATCCGACCAAGATGTCATCATCCTCTTCCCGTTCAACTCGACCGTGAAAGACCGCGACCCGAAAGTAGATGCTTATCTGAAAGAACTGTGCGCCAAGCACAAAACCACCAACGCCACTTTCAATGTGGTGGGTCACACCGACGACATCGGCTCCGACGAGCAAAACATGAAAATGGGGCTTGACCGCGCCAAATCCGTGGCTCAAATCCTGAGGAGCAACGGCATCGCGGCCAACCGCATCCAGACATCCTCCAAAGGCAAAACCGAGCCCGTGGCCGACAATGCCACCGATGACGGACGTCGCCAAAACCGCCGTGTCGTCATCACCGTCAACCGTTAAACTTTCAAAACAAACTTAAGCCATGCTTTTCTCATACATCTTTCTTCAATGCACTTTTGCCGACCATTTGCCCACCGCCCTCTTGCTTTGCCTCCTGCCCTTCCTCTTGGGCTGGCTGGCCGCTTATGCTTTCTATAAAGTCGGCTCATTAAAAGGTCAAATCGCCGACCTCACCACCCAAAATGGCGAATTGAACGGCAAAGTGAACACACTCAACCACGAACTCACCGAGCTGCGCGTGCAACTCACGCAGCGCGATGCCGAAATAGAGCGGCTCAACGAACTGTTGCGCAAAGCAAAAGGCGACCTTATGCTGGCAGAAAGCGAGCGCAACGCACTCCGCGAACAACTCAACGCCGCCACAGGCAAGTCTGCCAAAGCCGCCAAGCCCGCTTCCATCACCTTCGCCGGCACCAAATGGAAATGGGACGACCTGAAAATAGTGGAAGGCATCGGGCCAAAAATCGAGGAACTCCTGCACAACGAAGGCATCAAAACCTGGCAACAACTGTCCGAGACCTCTGCCGACCGCCTGAAAGAAATCCTCAACGCCGCAGGGCCGAACTTCCAAATCCACGACCCAAGCACTTGGCCCGCCCAAGCCCGCCTCGCCGACCAAGGCAAGTGGGACGATTTGAAAAAACTGCAAGATGAACTGACGGGCGGAAGGGTCTGAGCAAAAACTTGACTGAAGAAAAATGAGTCATCCCGAGCTTTCGGCGATGACTCATTTTTTTTGGGGAGCGCAGCCACTCGGCCAACCCTTCTCTTGGCTGGCGCGAGCCTCGGGGAGCAAGGTGTTTTCCCATCGCGCGACATCCGTCAGGCAGCGAACAATCAATAAGCCGTCCATTTCCTCCAGCGTAGCGCCGCCACCACCAACACCGCCGCCATACTTGCCAAAGCCACGAACGCCACCGCCTGCGAACCCGCTTCAAGCGAGCCATTTCTTTTCAGGAAAATGCCGAGCAACGCCCACGCCACAGCCAGCCCGTGACCTATGTTGTTTTGACGAAACAACACCCAAACCGCTATGAATGCTCCGGCCAAAACCATGAGAATAGCCCACGTCATCTCGCCCAAGATGCCCCCATGCCAGCCCCGGCTCACCAAAACGGCTGTCACGTTCGCAATCAGCGCCACCGAAATCCAGCCCTGATAGATGCCAAAAGGTAGATGGGAGAGGCGCTTCTCCGATTGGCTTGATTTAAAAAAGCCAACCCCAGTCACACGATTCAGTCGCAACAACGTGATAAAAAGGCCAAGCATCACCACCACCGACAACTCCAACTGCTCCCAATGCCACGCGAACAACCAACCGATATTGAGCAAGCACGACAGAAAAAACAGCCACCCGCTTTTCACCACCGACGGCTCCATGCGAGCCGCTACCGACCGATTGAACAAAGCGAATACCTGCGACCCCACCCACGCCAGCAACCATAAATAGATGACACCCCATATCGAGAAGGTCAGCCCAGCAGGGGTGAAAAGGTTGGGATATTGGTCAGAAAGCTGGCCGGGCGTTTTGCCATTCAGCGGGAGGCTGTTCGACAAATAGTTGATGGCCAGCACCGCAAGGAAACCCAGCAAGTTGGCAAAAACAAGGATGCGAGAAGAGGTTTTCATAGTCGTGCATTTTTTGTTCTTAAAACAACTACACGGGCCGATGTTTCAACAAAGACCGAATAGCCAGCAACATACTCACCAGCGACAACACCGCACCCATGAGGAACGGTGCGCCGGGGAAATGCAGGGGCGCGGCTGGCGCCGTAAAATACGAAAACAAATAGGTCATCAGAATCGGCCCGATGATGGACGTGACGCTGACAAGACTTGTTAGCGCCCCTTGCAACTCACCTTGTTCGTTGGCCGGCACCTGATTGGAAATGATGCCCTGCAAAGCAGGCCCCGCGATGCCGCCCAATGAGAACGGTATCATAAAAGCATACATCATCCAGCCCTGCGTGGCAAAGGCAAACAATACGAAGCCCACCGCGTAAATTCCCAATCCGATGAACACCGAGTTGCGAGGGCCCAATTTGGGTATCAACACCCGCGTAAGGCCACCCTGCACGATGCCAATCGCCAGCCCCACAAAAGCCAGTGAAAATCCCACCTCGCGGGTATCCCAGCCGAATTTTTCCATCGTGATATAAGTCCAAGTGCTTTGGTTGGCGTGTCCGGCCACATAGATGAAGATAAGGGCGCTGACAAGACTGAGGATAACGGGGTAGCGACGCAAGTTGAGCAGCGACCCGACGGGGTTGGCGCGGCGCCAGTCGAACGGGCGACGGTTCTCTGGAGGGAGCGATTCGGGCAGGATGAAGTAGCCATAAAGCCAGTTGAGCATGGCCAACCCTGCCGCCACAAAAAATGGCGCGCGCAAGCCGCCATAGTGCGACACCAAGCCGCCCAACAAAGGCCCAATGATGAAGCCCATGCCGAAGGCGGCACCGATTAGCCCAAAATTTTGCGCTCGTTTTTCAGGTGGGCTGATGTCAGCGATGTAGGCCCCCCCTGCCGTGAAAGTCGCCCCCGTGATGCCAGCCAACAACCTGCCCACGAAAAACCAGCCAATGCTTGGTGCCAGACCCTGAATGATAAAGTCAACGGAAAAAGCAAACAACGCCGCCAAGATGACCGGTCTCCGCCCAAATCGGTCGCTCAGCCCGCCTATGACCGGAGAAAACAAAAACTGCATGGCCGCATAAGTAAACATCAGCCAACCACCCCAACGAGAGGCCGTGCTCAGGTCGCCTCCCGTCATTTGTTCCAACAACCCCGGCAGCACCGGGATGATGAGACCAAAGCCAATGACATCAATCAGGAGCGTGATGAAGATGAAAATCAGGCCGGGATTGCGGGATTTGGGTGCCATGTCGGTGCGTTTTGTCACTCGATAGCCCAACGCGGGCAGGCGAGTCGGATGCCATTTTTTTGCAACAAATATGTTGTTTGAAAAAGAAGGTCAAATATGCGGGGCTATCATGAAAATTAGATGAAATAATTGCTCATCGGAGAAGCAATGTTTCTTATTTTTGTTCATTGCTTAACAAATTCAACACTATGCGATTCCTACAACTATTTACCCTGTTCCTAAGTGTGTCGCCAAGCCTGCAAGCCCAGACTCAATGGCCGCGCGAAATCCCCTTGCCCAACGGCGGCAAAGTGGTCATCTACGAACCCTCGCCAGAAAGCTACAACGGCAACAAAATCAGCGCACGGGCAGCCGTGCAAATCCGCAAGACGGCCAAAGACGAGCCAGTGTTCGGTGCCGTGTGGGTAGATGCCATCGCGCACACCAACCGCGACACTCGAATGCTCGACCTCGAAACCATCAAAGTCACCAACACGCGGTTTCCCGACGGAGAAAACGAAAGTCAAATTCAAGAGCTGAAAACCTTGCTGGAGAAAGAAGTACCCAAGTGGAACCTCGAAATCTCGCTCGACCGCTTGTTGGCCCAATTAGAGTCCATCAACCTGAATCGCTCGGACAACCTCAACACCAGTCCTCCCAAAATCATCTACAAAACCAAGCCCACCACACTCGTCCTGATTGACGGAGAGCCGATAATTCAGAAAGACGAAAACATGAAAATGGAACGGGTGATAAACTCGCCTTTCCTCATCCTGAAAGACGGGCGCGACTACTACCTATACGCCGCCGGGTTTTGGTACAAATCCGCCAACCTCATGTCCGGGTGGGCGAATATCACCAAGCTGCCCAAGCAAATAAACGAAATGGACAAGCAGATAAAGAAGCAGGAAAAAGAGGAGATGAAAGACGAACAGCCTAAAAACGTGACCAAAACGCCTACCGATATTTTGGTCAGCACCGAACAGGCCGAACTCATACAGACCCAGGGCGAGCCACAATTCAACGCGGTGGAAGGCACCAGCCTTTTATACATTTCCAACACCGAGAACCACATTTTCAAAGACATCAATTCGCAGCAGAATTACGTGGTGCTGTCAGGCCGTTGGTACAGCGGGCCTTCGCTCGACGGGCCATGGACCTATGTGCCTGCCGACAAGTTGCCTGCCGATTTTTCCAAAATCCCGGAAGGCTCCGAAAAAGACGTCGTGTTGGCCAATGTCGCGGGCACACAAGCCGCCAAAGAAGCCGTGATGGACGCACAAATCCCGCAAACAGCCAAGGTGGACCGTCGCACCGCCTCCCTTGACGTGCAATACGACGGCCAGCCCGAATTTCAGCCCATCGAAGGCACCAGCCTCTATTTGGCCGAAAACGCCTCCATCACCGTGATGCGTGCCGGAAACAAATACTATGCGGTGGACAATGGCATTTGGTACGTCTCCAACAACGCCACCGGCCCCTGGGCCGTATCCGACGAGCGCCCCTCCGAAGTGGAGAACATCCCGGCCAAAAACGCTGCCTACAACACCAAATACGTCCATATCTACGACCACACGCCCGATTATGTGTATGTCGGCTACACGCCCGGCTACACGGGCTGCTACGTCTATGGCCCAACCATCGTGTATGGCACGGGGTACTACTATCGCCCGTGGTGGAGAAGTCACTACTATCCGCGCCCTTGGACCTGGGGTTGGAACATCTACTACAACCCTTGGTACGGCTGGAGTTTTGGCTGGGGATACCACTGGCACTTCGGCTGGTCCCACGTCGCTTGGGGCCCGACCTGGCCCGGCTGGTACGCTTGGGGAGGCGGCTGGTTCGGCCCGCCCATGTATCGCCCGCCATATCGCCCGTGGGGATGGAATGGCGGCTACTACGGCCCGCGCCCCGGCGGCAACCGCCCCGGACACTACGGCCCACGCCCCGGCGGCACGAACGTAGGCCGCCCGCGCCCCAACAACAACATATATCACCAACGCCCCGGTGTCATCACCAAAGAACCGAGACCCGGCTATCGGCCCAATCAGCCCAACACCCGACCCGGCACTCGCCCTTCCACGCCTTCCAACGGCAGACAACCCACCCCACGACCCTCCCAACCCGAAGGCCGGCCTTCAAGACCCACCGATGGGCGGCAGCCATCCACTCGCCCCTCGCAGCCCGAAAACCAGCCCCGTCCGTCAACGCGGCCCAGCCGAGAACCCAACAACGTCATTACCGACAAAAAAGGGGACATCTATCAACGCGACCCCAGCGGCAACTGGAACCAGCGCCAAAACAAGACATGGAAGCCAGCGCCCAGCCAGTCGAGGGAACAACTCAACAAGGCACAACAACAACGCGACCGCGGCGCTACGCGGCAATCGAACTTCAACCGAGGGCAACAGACCAAAACTGCTCCGCGCCCGGCACCTGCCCCGTCCAATCAGCAGCGGGGTAGGGGCAATTGATGCGAGATTGACAAAATGAAGAAAGCCCAATTTGCTCTTCACGAACAAATTGGGCTTCTTCTATTGATGCACCCGGCTCAAAGTTCCACGCTCTTGAAATCCCAAGTATTAAGGAAGTTGGTGGTGAAATTGCCCTCCTGAAAATCCTTGTTGCGCATCAGTCGCTGATGGAAAGGCACGGTGGTCTTGATGCCTTCTATCACAAACTCGTCGAGTGCGCGCTCCATTTTCAAAATAGCCTCGTCGCGGGTGCGAGCGCGTGCGATGAGTTTGGCAATCATCGAATCGTAGTAGGGAGGGATGGAGTAGCCCGCATAAACGTGTGTATCCACACGCACCCCGTGTCCTTTCGGTGAGTGGAAGGAGGTGATTCTGCCGGGGCTGGGGCGGAAGTCGGCAAACGGGTCTTCCGCATTGATGCGGCACTCGATGGCATGCAGCTCGGGGAAATAGTTTTTGCCAGAGATGGGCAGCCCTGCCGCGATTTTGATTTGCTCTTTAATCAAATCAAAATCAATCACTTCCTCCGTCACGGTATGTTCCACCTGAATGCGCGTGTTCATTTCCATGAAATAGAAATTGCGGTATTTGTCCACCAAGAACTCGATGGTGCCCACGCCCTCGTAATTGATGGCGTTGCAAGCCTTGATGGCCGCCTCGCCCATTTTTTCGCGCAGTTCGGGGGTCATGAAAGGGGATGGGCTTTCCTCCACCAATTTCTGGTGGCGGCGCTGGATGGAGCAGTCGCGCTCGGAAAGGTGGCATGCCTTGCCCAATTGGTCGCCCGCCACCTGAATTTCGATGTGGCGCGGTTCTTCCACGAATTTTTCCATGTAGATGCCGTCGTTGCTGAAGGCCGCCTTGGCCTCGCGCCGCGCCGTTTCCCACTGGCTCTCGAACTCTTCGGGTTTCCACACGATGCGCATACCCTTGCCACCGCCGCCTGCCGTTGCTTTCAGGATGACGGGATAGCCGATTTCGGCGGCTATTTTCATGCCTGTCTTGGCATCTTGCAACAGGCCTTCCGTGCCGGGCACACAAGGCACCCCTGCTTTTAGCATGGTTTCCTTGGCCGTTATTTTGTCGCCCATGGCGCGGATTTGGTCAGGTGTGGGGCCGATGAATTTCACCCCGTATTGTTTGCACACTTCCGCGAAAGAGGCATTTTCGGACAAGAAGCCATAGCCGGGATGGATGGCATCGGCATTGGTGATTTCTACCGCAGCCATGATGCGCGGCACGTTGAGATAGCTATCCGACGAAGGGGGCGGGCCGATGCAAACCGCCTCATCGGCGAAGCGGACGTGCAAGCTGTCGCGGTCGGCGGTGGAGTATATCGCTACCGTCTTGATGCCCATTTCCTTGCAAGTGCGAATGACGCGCAGGGCGATTTCCCCGCGATTCGCTATGAGTATTTTGTTGAACATCTTTTCTCAAATGAAGTATGAAGAAAAACCAGCGGTCTACGCTGGCTCGACGAGGAACAGCGGCTGGTCGTACTCCACTGGCGAGGAATCTTCCACCAGCACTTTCACGATTTTGCCTTTCAACTCCGATTCGATTTCGTTGAAGAGTTTCATGGCCTCGATGATGCAGACCTTGGTGCCGACATCCACCGTGTCGCCCACTTTCACAAACGGCGGCTTGTCGGGCGATGCGCTGCGGTAAAAAGTGCCCACCATCGGCGATTTGATTTCCTTGTAGTTGCCGTTGCTGTTGCCGCTGGCTGCGGGTGCCGGGGCTTCCGCCTTGGGCGGGGCAGCAGGCGCTGCGGGGGCAGGGGTGGGGGCAGGTGGCGGTGTTGCCACGACGGGTGGCGGCGCGGCCTGCACGATTACCGGGGTAGTAACCCCTTCCACCGTGGCCTGCTGGTTGCGGATGACGAGTTTGAAGTCCCCTTCCTTGAGGGTAAATTCGGAGAGCTTATACTTGCTCATCATCCGAATCAATTCTTGTATCTGATTGAAATCCATGTCAGAAAAAATCTTTTTGCAGAGGCGAAAAAAAATTAAGGGGAGTAAAGGAAAAATCTTTCCCGCGAAAAATTTTTCCTTTCTCCCCAAAAAATTGTGAAGAGCCAAAATTCCTTGAAGCGGCTGATGTGTCGGGGGGAGCTTTGAAACAATTCCACCTAAGTCAAATAGTTCAACAACTTCAACTCCTTCAATTAGTTACTTCTTCACGCGCTCCATGTATGCCCCTGTCGCTGTGTCAATTTTGATGAGGTCGCCTTCTTCGCAAAAAAGCGGGACGCGCACCTCCGCGCCCGTCTCCACCGTAGCGGGTTTGAGGGTGTTAGTGGCCGTGTCGCCGCGCAAGCCCGGCTCGGTGTAAGTGATTTGCAACACAACGGTCTGG
Source organism: Saprospiraceae bacterium (assembly GCA_026129545.1). NCBI lineage: Bacteria > Pseudomonadati > Bacteroidota > Saprospiria > Saprospirales > Saprospiraceae > Saprospiraceae bacterium. Next base: position 633,687 of record JAHCHX010000002.1, on the reverse strand, counting down.
GGCAATTCGACCGAGAGCAGGGTGTCTTTTTGGGCGTGGTAGAGCGCATCCACCACGTCGCCTTCTTTGAGGAATTTGCCGTTCTCAATCATGTCGCCCGGCACCGTTATCTGGTCGTAGGTTTCTTGATTCATCAGCACATAGTCGTCGCCTTCGGGATAGAGGTACTGGAATTTGCGTCGCTCCACCCGCACTTCCGTGATGGTGTGCCCGCTTTGGAAGGTGTGCTCGATGACCTTCCCGGTCGTGCTGCTTTTGAGTTTTGTCCAAACTTTTCCGCTTCCACGACCGACCTGAAATTTCTGGAAATCAATGACTCGAAGAATGTCGTTGTTCAGTTCGATGCACAGGCCGTTGCGGATGTCTGCCGTCGTTGCCATTTTTTCTGTTGATTTGTTGAAATGTTGAGTGATTCAAACGCCTTTGCAGGCCGCTCGCCCTCGTCCGAGATTTGGAGCGCGGCGGTCAAAAAAGCGCGCAAAGGTAGGAATTGTTTGAATTTTGAACGGCAAGGGGCAAATGGCGATGGGAAATTATACCCGGATGAAAATGATTTACGGGGGTGTCTTGATTGATAACAATGATTTTCAATGATTTGAGCAGGCATTTTTTCGCAAGCCACTTTCCGTTGGGTGTGTTTTTCTATTGCTTCAATCCTTCTTCCCATCCCGCCACATCTTTGTCGAGCCAAAAAAACGGCGCTCCGTCGTCGTCCACCTCCATTTTGAAATAAGGCGGCAACACAAAGGCATCGGCGGGTATCATCTTGCCTTCCTGAATGAATTTTTCAAAATGAGGCTCCACGTCTTGCAACAAATAATCCGAGCAGGTTTCGATGAAAAAGTCAAAATGTCTCGAAAGGTTCTTGTCGGGGCGCTGGTAGTATTCCAAAAAATCGAGCATAAGGTCGTGAAGCCCTGCTTTTCCCGTGCTTTTGGCCTTAATGGCATTATCGAGAAAAAAAGCAAACACGCAGCCGCGCAAGTATGGCAGCCGCTCTAAATGAGGGCATTTGAAAAAACTATCGGCCACCGCACAGTTGGAGGCTTCTCGTTTCGGCGACCGGTATAGGCCGCCGAAAAAGCGCCTATTGAGCTCCTCCATGTATTTGTCAGGCGTGATAAATTCTCCTTTGAGCATGTTGCGTAGGGCAAAGTATTCGGTGAAGCCCTCACTGAACCACGCCATACGCATGTCGCTTGGCCCGGTCCCGCATCGAATTTGCCAGCCTATCCAATTGTGCATCAGCTCATGGTGAAAGAGATAGCACAGGTCTCGCTCGCTTTGGCTTTTAAAAGGGGTGGCAAATGCGGTGAAAGAGTTGATGACAGCCACACCGAAATAAGCCGCTCTCGACCATTCATAAATCGGGCCTGATGCGGTGATAGGGAGCGGAGCCAAAGGTGTCAATGTGACCGTATAGAAAGGCAGGTCGAAATCCTGCCAAAAGTCGCGCTGCACTTCCACTATCTGGCGAAGCATGGTGAGCAGCGCGTCGTCGTCGAAGCTCCAGTCGCGTCCCCTGATGGCCAGCCACACGTCCTGACCGTGTACCTCGGTCTTCATCGTGCGGTAATCGCCCCCGACAAAGACCGATTCGAGCCAGCGCAAATTGGAGAACGAAAACTGCTGCGAGCGGGCACCTGTGCCAAAGCTGTTGTGCAGGGCCCATTCGACGGGGAAATGGTGCCATTCCAGTGTGACATCGTAGCCGACATCCCAAAGTGGCGCGATGAAAAGGGCGCGTCCGAGAATGTGGAAATAACTCGGCTGCAGGATAGGACGATAGATGTGGTCGTCGGAAATGTTTTCGCCGGGAAAATCCTGCGCCACTTCGTAGTAGAGCTTGAGTGCCTGCTTGGGCGCGTGCGCCACCGTCACGAACGCGGAATCCGCATCGAAACGCAGTTGGCTGCCGGGCGTGGTGCAGGCGAAATGCTGTATGCTGCGAAACAGATGCTCGGCACTGCCGAATCGAGTGGGAACCGTCAGCCGCGTGGTGCCGTTGGCATCCCCTTCAAACCACACGCGCACTTGAAGGCGCAGCGAGCCATCGCGCAGCAGGGGGGTGATTTCGTAGCGGATAGGCTTGGAGAAAATCGCAAGGGGCAATAGCAACAAAGCAAAAAGGAGGGAACGCATGGCAACCGAAGTTTGGGTGAAACCATAGTCGCCACACCGGGGGGGTGTGGCATTGAACAGGCGGATTAAATTGATTCAGAAAGACTTGTGCTATGAGCGGATTAAATGGAGAGAGCAAACCTACACATTTGACCGCAAAAAGCAAGCAATTTTTTGTGAGTCGCCATTGCTGAAAACTAAATGACGGAGGTCGGGCGAAGGGGTGGTCTGTAGGCTGTGGGCGTAGGTTTTGTCGTAGTAGTGCAGGGCTATTTGGGCGGCTTTGGCGAAATGTCCGCCTTCTATGGCCTCAAGGGCTGTTTTGAGTTGTTGTCCGCCCAGTTTTTTGCCGATTTTCAAGAATGCCGATTGGAGTTCGGCTTTGTCTGTGTGTGCATAATCGGCAAGCAAGTTTCGGACGCGCGTCTCGTCCGGCACTTCTATGTTGAGCAAAGTGGAGGCTCTCATGTTGCGCCAAAAGCCAGCGGGCAGATAGACGCGCCCGATGCTCCGGCTTTCATTTTCCACCCATGTCCGGCGCGTGGGGTCGAGCTGGGCGATGGCATCCCAAAGGTCGTTTTCAAATTGTTCGACGGTCGGCTGCGGCGTTTCGCCGATGAAGCCAAACGCGGAGCCCTTGTGATGCGCGAGCATTTCCAAGTCAATGATTTGCTCGCCCAAGTCGCGCAAGCAGCGGAGTATTTTGGTCTTTCCGGTGCCTGTTTTCCCGCCCACCACTTTTAGGTCGAGTGATAGTGTTTCGAGGCGCTCGAGCAGGTGCCGGCGATAGTTTTTGTAGCCTCCCGCCAAAGTCGCCACCTCAAAGCCCGCTTGCCGCAGCAACCATGCCATGCTCCCGCTGCGCTGTCCGCCTCGCCAGCAATGGATAGCCAAACGGCGTTCGGGGGCCAGTCTTTTAGCCTCTCGCACGAACCCTGCCATCTTAGGCCCCACGATTTCCAATCCCAGTTCGAGCGCCGCTTCGGGGCCGTTTTGCTTGTAGCAGGTGCCGACGAGGGCGCGTTCGTCGTCGTTGAACAATGGAAAACTGATGGCGCCCGGGATGTGCCCCTGCGCGTATTCGCCCGGTGAGCGCACGTCGAGCAGCGTGCGGCGCGTGCGTTCGGCTAAAAATTCAGACGGGGCAAGGCGGCCTTCCATGCAGGCAAAGGTAAACCTTGATTTGCCAAGATTTGTCAGATGCTCATGATTGCTCTCCTTGATTTTGAACAGATTGCGCTTTTGCCCATGCTGAAAACTTGGCGGCGAGAAGTATAAACTGCCCATTGACAGGGCAGGGGCGGTCCGTTGGTTTTTCTTGGCAAGTGTCCGCTAAAAAAAATGAGGCGCAGCCGCTAAGCCACGCCCCACGAAATTGGACTACAAACGCTTCTTTATGACGGTGCATTGGCGGCGATTAGTTGTTCGTCACCTTGCCCGAACCAGACACGGCGGTTTTGACGGGGCCGTCCACGTTGAGCTGCACGTTGCCAGAGCCGGAGATGGAGACCTCGGCCTTGCTGCCTTTCAGCTCGGAGGCGTTGACTTTGCCGGAGCCGGAAATGGCGATTTCCTGCTCGTCGGCCCGACCTTTCAAATTCATTTTGCTACTGCCGGAAATGGCGATTTCGAGCTCGCGCACGTCCAATGTGCCAGTGAAATCGCCAGAGCCGCTGCTGGCAAACTCAAACTCATCGCCTTTGATGACCGATTCGGCCACCACATGCGTGGAGCCGCTATTGACCACCTTGTGGATGGATTTGTAGGTGACGGTGATGGTGGCTTTGAAGTTGGAGTAGCTGCCTTTTTTTGTGTCGATTCGGAGAGTGCTGTTTTGCACCTCGGTCTTGATGTTGTCGGGGTCAATGCCGCTCACCACGAGGGTGACACTTTCGGCATTGCCTTCTTTCAGGACAACCTTGTCGAAGCCACCCGAGATGGAGATTTTGTCGAAAGGTGAGAGGGTGCGGGTGACGGTTGTTTGAGCGGTGCTGCTAAAGCAGAACAAAAAGAGCGCGAGCCATGCGGTGGCGAAAAAACGTGATTTCATAAGTGAGATGTGCTAATTATACCTTGATTCGCCGAGATTTGTCAGATTGTCATGACTGTTCTCCTTGATTTTGAACCGATTGCGCTGTCAATCATGTTCAAACCTCGGCGACGCGATGCATAACAATGTGTCAATCGCCAACAACGAGATATTTGGTCGGCCCAATCTCGTTGATGCGCTTAGCGACCAATGGTGGTGTGATTCAGTTGTTTCGCCGAAAAGACATTTGCGCCGGTGCATGGTTGCACGGCCTACTCCCGGTTGGGTCATTTCGCCGCCTCAAATCTTGAACACCACCCCAAACGTGACGCGCAGGATGCGGCTGGTGTTGCGCCCGCCCAAGATGTAGCCGCTGCTCAGAAAAAAGCCGTTTTTCCCACTCTCCGAGTAATAAGCCGTGCCACCGATTTGGGTGTACGAAACGCCGTAGGCCTGAGGTAAATCTGGCACTTCGGGCACAAAATCCACGCCGCCAACGGTGATTTGGCGCTCTACCCACGCATCGAGATAGTAGCGGGCGGCGGGAAACCCGACTCGCAGCAGCGCGGTGGCAAAATGTGGCGGCTCCGAGGGCTTATAGTCGGGCCGCTCAGCCCGCACTGCCGCAATGTCGCGCTCTTTCAGCCTGTCCAAGCGCCAGTTGTAGCCTCCTGTCAGATTGACGAACAACCCCAAGGGCGTTTCCCATTGGGCGATGAGCCTCGCGGGCACGCTCACGGCTTTCTGCCCCAAAGCGCCCGTGGTGACGGGTTCGTAGTCGCTCAATGGGAAACTCACGCCCGTGCCGAGGAGGATGCCCAAGCGACCGGCCTTGCCTATTTCCGCATAGACGGGTCGGTATTTGGCGAAAAGGCCGCCGTCCTGAAAGCCGCTTTGATTTTCGGTGAACACGAAAGCACCCGTGGCGACGAGGTCGAAACGCTCGGTCACGCCATATTCGGCAAACAGGCTTAGCATCTGCCCGGTGTAGCCGATGTTGTGTGTTTGCCCTGCTGCGCCGTCGAACTTTTTGGCTGAATTGAATGAAAAAGAAGGCACGAGGTCGAGGGTGCCCTTGCCTTTCAGGTAGCCATCCAATGGGCCTTGGGCCGACAAGGTGAAAGGGAGAAGCAAGGAAAAAATCAATAGTCGGTTGCGAAGCATGGGTTTTTGTTTTGCCGCAAATGTCAGAAGCGTTGGCAAAATAGACTGTTCGCCAGCAGACAAATGGGGGAACCTGTCGGGGTAGTTCGCCGCTCGTCTTGTCCCGGCCATTTCTATACCTTGATTCGCTAGGATTTGTCAGTTCACTATGATTGCTCTCCCTGATTTTGAACAGGTCGCGCTTTTAGTCATGCCCAAAACTTGGCTGCGCGAAGTATGCATAATTTTACGCGGGCCAACCACACGGATTTTCCCTGCAACGCTGTGCAGTCTTCGCAAACGATGAGGTTGGGCGGTCTTTGCGAATCTTTTTTCTGCGCGAACAAATTTGAAATTTGCGAAAAACTTCGTGGCTGGTTTTTTGAAGTTCTCTACCTTTGGCAGGAAAATTGACTGGTGCGTTTATGCGGAAATAGCTCAGTTGGTAGAGCACTAGCTTCCCAAGCTGGGGGTCGCGAGTTCGAGTCTCGTTTTCCGCTCCGCTGTCCGATTCGGGTCGCTTCGCTTTGCGAAGTGACCTTTTTTATTGTTTTCTGTCACCAACGGCCACGAAAATCGGGGCAGGGTAGAGGGGGGCAAGATTTTTGCTCATATTTTTGCCAACCATAATCTCATCAGTGTTCTCTCCCAAATTCGGTCGAAAGCGGTATGAGCCAGAATGATAATGACCACGGGCCTTTTTATGGCATTGGCAAGGGTGTGTTTCTCGCGCTGCTTCTTGTAGCCTTGCCCGGTTACCTGATAGTGACATATTATGAACGAATAGAGGGACACCTGTCCGAGCTCTCCGATTTGCCTGTGTACGACCAAATGCAGGGGCATTTCAAAACTGGCGCGGAGGAACTAGGGGGGCTTTTCGTCAGCAAGTTGCGACAATACTATGTAGCGGACTCATCGCTCTCCTTTTTCAAGCCCACCAACGAGGCTCCCCCCATTGGCAGAACGCGTTATTGGCACCGCGCCACGGTGGCTTCCGAACTGACCCGCGCCCTGCCCTCCCACAAACAGGGCAACGTGCAGGCCTATCTTGACTACATCGAAAAATACAAAGGGGTGGCGTTGGCCGAAATGCGGCACTCGAAGATACCTGCATCGGTGACGCTGGCGCAAGGGCTGTTCGAGGGCAACGCAGGCAGGGGCTATCTTGCCGCCAAAGCCAACAACCACTTCGGCATCAAGTGCCAGCTAAAACCCACCTATCGCCGCGACCGTCGCATGACGGACGATGATTTCGACCATCACTCGCTGGCGATTGGATGCGTGCAGCGCACCGACGATTATGTGTGGGATAGATTCGAGGTCTATCCCTCAGCCAGCGAAAGTTTCCGGCGGCACAGTATTCTGTTGCAGGGCCAGCGATACAATTGGATGATTCGACATTACGAAATCGGTGAGTATTACAACATTTCACGACCTATTCTTGGCAAAAGTTACGTCCCCTACTACGCCGCGTGGTGCGTAGGGCTGAAGCAGTCCGGCTATGCCACGGCAAAGAACTACGCCGAAATGATAACGATGATTATCGAGACTTATCAGCTCTGGAAAATTGACTACGAGCTCATCATGGCTTAAATTGGGGTTGAGGGTTTCTAATGATGAGAGTGTTCAGAAAACTGTGTCATCCCAAGGGAGACGATAAGAAAACACAGAGGCACGAAGGGCACAGAATTTTGGTTTTCAATAATTTACATTCCTTTAAGCACGGCGTGTATTGCGTAAAAAGAAAACATCCCGTATGTTTTGACACACTTTTCTGAACACTCTCCTAATGATTGCCCACAAATCTGACAACCAGCAACCAGCAACCAACAACCAACAACCAGCAACCAACAACCAGCAACCAACAACCAGCAACCAGCAACCAACAACCAGCAACCAGCAACCAGCAACGAACAACGAACAACCAGCAACCAACAACCAGCAACGAACAACGAACAACGAACAACCAACAACCAGCAACCAACAACCAGCAACCAACAACCAGCAACCAACAACCAGCAACGAACAACGAACAACCAGCAACCAACAACCAGAAACCAGAAACCAGCAACGAACAACCAACAACCAACAACCAGCAACCAGCAACCAACAACCAACAACCAGCAACCAGCAACGAACAACCAACAACCAACAACCAACAACCAACAACCAGCAACCAACAACCAACAACTAACAACTAACAACTTTACACTTCTCCTCCACTCATTCTAAATTTTTTACACTATGAAAAGTTTTTTCGAATTCCTCGGCTTCGTGTCCACCGCCCTCATTTCTGGCTTCCTTGTGTTCACTTATGTGGGTCATAAAAAAAATGCCGACAGGCCGGAAACAAGAGAATTGGTCTCTGCACACGACATTGATTCGCCAGCTTCGTTACCTGAAATCAAACCCATTTCCGGGTCTGGGGCTGCCATTCTGAAGGAAAAGAAAAAAATGACTTCCAAAGGCTCCGTCGCGGAGCTTCCTGCGGCACAAAAACCCACGCTCGCTGTGGAGTCGGTTTCTGTGACGGAAAAACTCAGGGGGCTATATGCCGATGAGGAATTTGTCGCTTCTACGGCCAAAAAGTGGAAAAAGGCAGTAGCAGAAGCAGCAGAGACACATTCGGTGAAGCCTCATCTGCTGCTTGGCAACGTCATCGTGAAATCCTACCTCGGCAATTACACTGCCCGCGATTTCAACCGCGACGTATCGGAACACGCCGGCGACGTGGCTTTGCCCGCCAGCACCGCGCTGAAAAGCTACGATTACGCTTGGAGCGTGAACAAAATAGCGCAACAGTACAACTTGACGAAGTATTTCCCGGCAGCAGCCCCCGTGGCGCAGGCTAAGGCGACACCTTCGTTCTCGGCTCCCAGCACACCCAAAAAATCGGCCACCTCCGCTGCACCCAAACAAACAAAACCCGCCGCCACTATGTCGCCTGCCGAGTCGGGCATCCGCGAAATGGTAGCGAAAGAAGAGGGTTTTGCTTCTTGGCAAGGGCTTCAGCGCCTCGCGGACCCGGAGACGAAAAAGAATGCCGAACGCCGTGTGCGGACGCTGATGAGCGCCGTGCGGGTGAAATAAGGAATCTCTACGTCATTTTGAGTTTGAGCGGTCGAAAAACGTGCTGGCGTCGGCTTTGAACAATGTCGCGGGCATATCGTCGAGCATTGTGTCGCCAAAGAAGCATAGTCCGATTTTTTCCAATACCCGGACGGAGGCAACATTTGCTTTGGCGGCTTTGCCCCATATAGTGTTGAGTTTCAAGTGCTCAAATCCGTATATCACGCTGCTCCGGGCGGCCTCGGAGGCATAGCCTTGCCCCCAATGTCGTCTGTGTAGCCGAAAACCCACGTCGGCACCGCCTAATTCTTCGCTGAACCGCAGGCCACACCAACCCAAAAATTGGCCCGTTGTTTTCAACAACATGCTCCAACGCCCGTAGCCGTGCAGTCGGTATTGTGGATAGTTTTCCAGAAAAACCCGCGCCGCTTCCACGCTTTCAAATGGAAGGTCGCCAGTGTAGCGTAGCACTTCCGGGTCGTTGTTGAGTTCAAAAAAGCCCGAGGCATCTGTTTCGGGCAGGATTTCGCGCAGGATGAGGCGAGGGGTCTCGATGATAGTTGCCATATCAGAATTTTTGCCGAAAACACGGCACGCATCAGGCAGGTTCCTTTTGGCTCAGCAAGAGGTACAACGACAAATGCCATGCTGGAATAAATACCTATGGCTGCTCGACAGCCATCGAGCGGGATTGACAAGATTGGATGAATCTAGTGTTGTCCAGAGGGAAATAATGGTTGTTCAGACATAGCGGCTGAGCAGGTTTTCAAAAAACTCCTGTCGCCCGCTGCGCTGCTTCGGCTCGCCGGCACGCGAGGCGATTTTGTGCAAATCTTTGAGGTTCAGTTTCCCGGTCTCGAAAGCGCGGCCTTCGTCGGAGTCGAAAGAGGCGTAGCGTTCGGCGAGCAAACGGCGATATTCCGAGTTTTCCAAAATCTCGTGCGCGGCCAGCAGCGCCCGTGCGAAAGCATCCATGCCGCCGATGTGGGCGTGGAAGATGTCGGCTAGGTCGGTTGAGTTGCGGCGGGTTTTTGCGTCAAAGTTGATGCCGCCGCCCGCGAAACCGCCTGCTTGCAGGATGACGAGCATGGCTTCGGTGAGTTCGTACACGTTGACGGGGAATTGGTCGGTGTCCCAGCCATTTTGGTAGTCGCCGCGGTTCGCGTCAATCGAGCCGAGCATTCCGGCGTTTGCGGCGACTTGCAGTTCGTGCTGGAAAGTGTGTAGCGCGAGCGTGGCGTGGTTCACTTCCACGTTGAGTTTGAAATCTTTGTCCAGACCATATTCGCGCAAGAAGCCGATGGTCGTCGCCGCGTCGAAGTCGTATTGGTGTTTGCTCGGCTCCATCGGCTTCGGCTCGATGAAAAACGTGCCTTTGAAACCTTGCTTGCGGGCGTAGTCTTTCGCCAAATGCAGGAAACGCGCCAGATGGTCGAGTTCCTTTTTCATGTTGGTGTTCAACAGGCTCATGTAGCCCTCGCGTCCGCCCCAAAAGACGTAGTTCTCGCCGCCGAGTTTGATGGTCGCGTCGAGGGCGTTTTTCACTTGGGCGCCTGCGTAAGCGACGACGGCGAAGTCGGGATTCGTGGCCGCGCCGTTCATGTAGCGAGGGTTGGAGAACAAATTGGCCGTGCCCCAGAGCAGTTTCACGCCCGTATCTTTTTGTTTTTCCAGCGCGTAGTCGGTTATCTTTTGCAAACGCCGCTCACTCTCTTTCAGCGTCGGCCCTTCCTGCACGAGGTCGAAATCATGAAAACAGTAGTAGCCTATGCCGATTTTGGTCATAAACTCGAAAGCCGCGTCCATCTTGTCGCGGGCTTGTTCGAGTGGTTTTTTCGACTCCAGCCACGGGAAGTTTTTGGTGCCGGGGCCGAAGGGGTCGCCGCCCGTGCCGCAGAGCGTGTGCCAGTAGGCCATGGCGAATTTGAAATGTTCGCGCATGGTTTTTTTGCCCACCTTGCGTTTTTCGTCGTACCAACGAAAAGCCAGCGGGTTGTCGGATTTGGGGCCTTCGTACTTGATTTTGGAAATGCCTTTGAAGTATTCGCTCATTTTTTGAATGATGAATTATGAATGAGAAATGATGAGTTCCAACTCCTTCTTCCACCTCCAATATGCCTCCTCCATTGCCTCCTTCTCCCCGCCTAGCTCGTATTTCCCTGCCACTTCGACGCTTGCCATCGCCTCTTCCACCGATTTGTAAATGCCGACCGAAACGCCCGCCGCTTTGGCGGCGCCGACGGCGCCCGTTGTCGCAATCAACTCTATCTCGGCGCCGACGAGCGTGGCAATCGTGTTGGAAAAAATAGCCGATTGGAACAAATTATCGTTCCCGGCGCGAATGACCTTTAGCGGGATGCCCATGTCGCGCATGGCCTCCATGCCGTAAACGAAGGAGAAGGCGATGCCTTCCAGCGCCGCCCGGTAGAGGTGGTGTTTTTCGTGGCGATTGAAGTTCAGCCCCGCGATGCGCGAGCCGACCACGCGGTTGCCGAGCATCCGTTCCGCGCCGTTGCCGAAAGGCAAGATGCTCACCCCGTCGGCGCCGATGCCTGCGGAGGCGGCAAGTTGTTCCATGTCGTCGTAACTCAGTCCGGGAGCGCCGAGATGCTGGCGCATCCATCGGTACTGGCTGCCTGCGCCGTTGATGCAGAGCAGGATGCCGGTGAGCGGGTTTTCGGGGGTGTGGTTGACGTGGGCGAAGCTGTTGACGCGCTGTTGCGGGTCGAAGGTCGGTCTGGCAGCAATGGCATAGACGACACCCGATGTGCCGCCTGTGGCCGCGACTTCGCCGGGGCGCAGGACGTTGAGCGACAAAGCGTTGTTCGGCTGGTCGCCCGCGCGGTAGCCGACCGGGATGCCCGGCGCGAGGCCGAGCGCGGCAGCCGCTTGCGCGGTCATTTTTCCTTGAATGGAAAAACCCGGCGCGACATCGGGAAGCATCCGTTCGGGAATTTCGTAGTGTTCCAAAAGGCGCTTGGCGACGGTGTTTTCTTTGAAATCCCACAAAACGCCTTCTGAAAGGCCGGTGACGCTGGTGCGGATTTCGCCCGTCATGCGGTAGGCGAGGTAGTCGCCCGGCAGCATCATTTTGTCAATTTTGGAAAAAAGGCCTGGCTCGTTTTCGCGCACCCAGCGCAGTTTGGAGGCGGTGAAGTTGCCGGGTGAATTGAGGTAATGGGCCAAGCAGTAATTTTCTCCGAGATAATTGAACGCTTTGTTCCCAATGCTGACCGCCCGACTGTCGCACCATATAATGGAGGGGCGCAACACTTCGCCGCTCTTGTCCACCACGACGAGGCCGTGCATTTGGTAGGAAATGCCGATAGCGGCGATGTCCGCTGGAGCGGCACGGGTTTTTTCCAGCAATTTTCGAGTGGCGGCGCAGGTGGCCTCCCACCAGTCGGCGGGGGCTTGCTCAGCCCAGTCGGGTTGGGGAGCGGTAATGTCCATTTCGCGGTCGGGGTGATGGGCGGTGCCGAGGGTTTTGCCGGTGGCTGCGTCCACGAGTGCCGCTTTGATGGAGGATGAGCCGATGTCGAAGCCGAGGAGGAGCATACTGGAAGTTGGAAATTGCTTGCTTAACTGTTTTCGTCTCTGGTCGGAGCGATTGGAGGGGATGCTGAATGGTTTTGGAATGGGGGCGAAGATGCGAAGTATTTTTAGGCGTGGATGCGCTAAGTTTTTTACGATTAAGTTATCATAAATTTTGCTGAGGCCTTACTCGTTCACGGTACGTACACTCTTACCTTCGATTCGATTTTAACAACCGATTCAACAGCTACCATCTATGAAAAAACAATTTTCCATTGTCCTGCTCCTTGCGTCTCTTGCATACCCATGTTTGCTTCACGCCCAAGGCAAAGACATTCCCAACAGCAGCGACCACCCACTTGTGTCGCGTTTCAAGGATGCGTTTATCCGATTCTACGAACTCAAAAACTTTGACACCTACACTTTGCGATTGGGGCCGATACAAAGAGGCAGCGAGGATGCCGCCAAAAAACAAGAACTGGAAGGCAAAGTGACCCGAATCGTGTATCAAACACCCAGCACCGTCAGTTGCCTCGAAATTTATCGTAATTACCAGCAAGCCCTTCAAAAAGCAGGCTTCGAGTCGCTTTTCCAATGCGAGCTCGATGCCTGTGGCGATGGCTTTGGCTACAACTATCCCAACGACAACCTGCCTCACATCCGCACCTTCACCAACCAGCAACGCTACTTGGCCATGCGACACAACGATGCCACTGGCACTCAATTCGTCGCCATCTACACCGTGCAAACCCACGACGGGCCAGTCATCCGACTGGAAGTGGTGGAAGCCCAAGCGATGAAGGCCGAGCAGGTGACCGTCAGCCCGGCGCAAATCAAGAGCGATTTTGAAAAAACGGGCAAAGCCGTCATCGAACAAATTTATTTTGAGAGCGGCAAGGCAGTGCTGAAGCCCGAATCCAAGCCGGCGCTCGATGCCGTTGCCAAATTCCTGAAAGAGCGAGGCGACTTGAAAGTTTTTGTGGTGGGCCACACCGACAGCGACGGCGGTTTCGACTTCAATCAGCAACTTTCTCAACAACGCGCCCAGACCGTCGTGAACGAACTGACTCAAAAGCACGGCATCGCGGCCAACCGACTGTCGGCCAAAGGCGTGTCGTACCTATGCCCTGTGGCAGCCAACGACACCGAGGCGGGCAAGGCCAAGAATAGGAGGGTGGAGTTGGTGAAACAGTGATAGCGTTGTGCTCGTCAAGCACCATGTCTGTTGGACACATGGATGTTTTTTGAAAATGCTGGGGGGCGCTGACGCAACCAGCAGTGCTACGCATGCCGATAAGGCTCGTCGTTGTAGGCAAGCGTTCGCACGTTTTCCAGCACCCGTTTCATGTAAATTTTCCAGAAGGTCTTGGCGAACAGCCAATTGATTGGATACAATAGAGGGATGTCGGAGTGTAGGGTGTAGGTGTACTTCACCAAGACTTTGTTTGGCTCGAGCTCGGTCGTTTCCCATTCGCCAACGAACTTCGAAAAACCCAGCATCCACGATTGAAAATCGCTGACCTCGATTTTCCAGTAATGGTTTTCTATACGTTCCAATACTTTGTCAATAGAGGCCCAGCCGCCTTTTTGGGTGGGCGAGGCGGCCACAAATACCTTTTTGGTGTGGCCCGGTTTTCCCCAATGCTCGTCATCGGTGCAGTGCGTCACTTTTGGCATGATACCGTAACCAGTGTGTACCTTTGACACGTCGCACAACATGGGTGTTTTGAAGGCTCTTTCAATAGAGCATTCGTAAATGGTGGAGATGGAGACGGTGGATGTCATGGGAGGTTGGGTGCGGTTAGTTTATGAATGGCTTGGCGAAGCAATGATGTGTGGTTTTGGGTGTGCAGATGTCTGTCCTTGAGGGATGGCAGACGTGTGTTGTGGTTGTCCACATTAAGTCTCGAAGGACCGTTTTAATTGCTGTCAAAAATGGATAGTCATGGATAAAGGTTCTTTGTTTTTGTTCTTTTTAACTCTAACGTTGAATGCCCAATCTCAAATTTCGCGTATTCAAGACAGTCTGGAGATTATCAAGCTAATACAGGGAAGCGACGACCTTAGGAGAAAGGGCAATTATCTTGAAGCACAGCCAATGGCTGAGTCGGCTCGTGACCTTGCATTGGAAAGATTTGGCGAGCAAGACCCTCTTTTTGCGTATAGCCTTCACAATTTGGGCACTATTTTCCTGAGCCGGGGGCTTCACAAAGAAGCCGAGGTCGCGCTGACCAAAGCTTTGCAAATCCGAAAGGAGAAATTAGGACAACAACACACTGACTACGGGAAGACGTTAAATAACTTGGCGGTTTTGTACGAGGCAATGAGCCGTTATTCGGAGGCAGAACGATTGCTTTTGGAGGCTTTATCAATTAAAGAGGCATCTGGGCGTAAAGACAGTTTGGATTATTCTTCCCCTCTTGGCAACTTAGGAGGGTTGTATTTGAAAATGGGACGTTACTCAGAATCGGAGAAGTACTATCGGGAATGTTTGACTCTCCGAGAAAAACTCATGGATAAAAACCCTCTGCCTCGTGCGGGTGCCCTGTTGGGGCTTGCCAATGTGCATTTGAAGACAGGGCGTTATCGGGCTGCTGAAAAATGGTTTTTAGAAGTTCGAGACACCGTCGAAAATAGAATGGGGAAAAATGGCGAGCTGTATTTTAAGAGTGTTGGAGGTTTGGCCGTTTTATACTGGGAAACAGGGCGTTATGAAGAAGCGGAACCCTTGCTTCACGAATCTTTGCAACTAATCAAGCAATACGACAAAAATGGCACTGATTACGCCATTGGGCTGAACAACGCAGGACTGTTCTACGCGGCGATTGGTCAGTTTGACAAAGCAGAGGCATTTTACTTGCAAGCACTGGATTCCAGCGAGAGGATTTGGGGGAAAACGAGCTACGAATACGCACGCGTGCTTGACAACCTTGGCTCGATGTATTATGCGACCTATCAAGGCGATGAAAAAGCCGAGCAATACTTTCTGCAAGCAAAAGAGACAACTGAAGAGGTGTTCGGTAAAAAACACCCTGAATACGCCAGGATTACTGGCAATCTGGCGCTTCTATATGTCCGGATGGAAGTGCGTCGGCAGCGGTCCGAAGAACTGTACCTTGAAATCCTGCAGATTTATAAAAGCATCGGAAGTGAAGAAACGCTCGCAAATGCCTCCGCCCTCCACAACTTGGCGCTGCTATACTATATGACTGGCAGGCTCGAAGAAGCACAGCAATTGCTTTTCCAAGCGATCGACATTAAGAAAAAAATTGTAGGGACAAAACAAGGGCACTACCTCCGAAGCCTCTCCAATCTTGCCGACATTTATGTCCAGATGGGCGATTGGTCTACAGCCATATACACGGCCTTGAGCGCCAACGAGATTCACAAAGATTTGATGCTGCAAGGAGCAAATTACCTTTCTGAGCGGGAAATGACTCAATGGATGAACGTGTTTGAAGAAAGAACTGAGAGATGGCACTCTTACGCTTGGCGGTACGACGACGATGCGCTCACAGCGATGATTTATGACAATGCATTGTTTTACAAAGGCTTTCTTTTAGAAGCTGCAATGCGGTTTCACAAAAATGCCAAACGAGCGGATGGGGACGCAAAGTCTCATTATGAAGAATGGAAGGAATGTCACCGGAAACTTGCTGCCGAATATGCCAAGCCATTTGCCCAGCAAGGAAACGTGAAAGAACTGGAAGCCAAAGCAAATCAACTGGAAAAACAGCTCGTGCGCACGATGAAAGACTTTGACAAAGAACTCAGGCAAGTCAGTTGGCAGGAAGTGCAAGCGAAATTGAAACCTGACGAGGCGGCAGTCGAGTTCATACGCTTTCGGCTCAACTATCCCCGACCTACCGACACGGTGTTGTACGCTGCCCTTGTACTGTTGCCCGGCGACAAATCGCCCCGCTACGTCAAGCTCTTTGATGAAAGCCACCTAAAAAAAATCGTTCAAAGCAACGTAGATTCCAATGGCTTGTCCATCAATTCGCTATACAGTTTTGCCCCAAACGGGAGCAACTTGTACGAGCTGATTTGGCGACCTTTGGAACCGATGCTGAGCCGAGCCAAAAGGATATACTATGCCCCTGCCGGAGGGCTCCACCGCATCGCCTTTTCCGCTATCCCGATTGACAGCACGCACACGCGCTATTTGGGCGACAGTTTTGTACTGATTCAAGTTGGCAGCACCCGACAACTGACCGTCTCTACTTCAACAATGTTTGACGCTAAATTAAAAACTGCGGCGGTGTTCGGAGGCATTGACTACAACACCGATATCGTCAGCACGAATCGTGGCACAAACAAAAAAGGCAAATGGGGGGCTTTGGAAGAGTCGAAGCAAGAAGCAGAACGAGTAGCCCAACTTTTAGGATTGAAGCAGTATAAAGTCGCACTATACACAGGGGATGCAGCAACAGAAGCGGCCTTAAAGCAATTGGGCAATCAGTCGCCCGCGCCGGCGGTGCTGCACATTTCCACGCATGGTTATTTTTTCCCCGGCCAACAAGGAGAAGCAGCCTATTTTCACGAGCGCGGATTTTTGTCGGGAGAATATGGCGAACGCCAGCTGGCCTTTGGTGTCAGCGAACATCCTTTGATACGCTCAGGGCTTATTTTTGCCGGCGCCAATCACGCTTGGGACGACGGTTACATCCCCTCGCCCGGAAAGGAAGACGGTACGATGACCGCTTATGAAATCAGCCAATTAGACTTGAAAGAGACCGAATTTGTCTTTCTTTCAGCTTGTCATACAGGGTTGGGCGATATCGAGGGCGACGAAGGAGTGCAAGGACTGCAAAGGGCTTTTAAAATCGCTGGGGCAAGGCATATTCTGGTGAGCTTGTGGGAGACTGACGACGAGGCAAGCAAAGAGTTAATGGATATTTTTTACAGAAAAATATTGCAGAACACGGACATTCATTTTGCCCTCCAATCGGCCCAGCGAGAGATACGGGTAAAATATCCCAACCCCTACTTCTGGGGTTCTTTTGTTTTGATGGAATAAGCCTTCATTTTTTCTTCGAGTTCCGAAGTTTTTGTGTAAAAAGGATGTGTCGGCTCGTTTTTTATTTTGCTAAATAATGTGCGACCGCGCTGAGTGTCCATACTGTCGGCCGCCAGATAAGCGAGCAGAAGATTACCCTCTAGTTGTTCGGCCATGTTTTCTGGGAGTCCTCCTGTCGCTTGCTCAAAATGAAAAATCGCGCACTCAAAATCTTCTTTGAGAAAGCAGGCGTGGGCAGCGATTTCCTGAGCCAATAAATAATTTTTATCCCCTTTTTTCACACGCTCCAACAGTTGTATGGTAACATTATAGTCCTCCTTAACAAAGGCTTCGATTGCAGGCGCTAACAAGCCATAGTGAGTGAATTTTTGCTGGCTGTCGCTCCTAGGTTTGAATGATAAGGGATTGAACATCTCTTTCGCAAGGGCAAGCCGTCTTTCTCGGCTAATGTTTTTGGGAGGGTCAGGCATGGCGGCGGTCGGCAACTCGTCTTTTGTAGTCGCCATAGGTTCATCAGGATTTTTAGGGGCATCTTGCTGTTCTTTAGGCTGGGGTTGAGCGGGAGGGGAAAGTGTCGGCGACTGCACAGGCCAAGCAAATTTCCAAATCAAAAAAATGCTCACCGCCAGCAAGATTGCCACAAGCCCCCACCGGTAAACGGCTTTTTTCATGCTTATGGATGAGTACCTCTCCCTTTCTCGCCGGATGTGGCGCAGCCGTTCCCTAAAATCACTCCCTCGTTTGTCGCGCAACGCCTCGTGTATGCGGCGTTGAAGCACCACTTCTTTCGCCAATGCGGCATCCTCGGCCAGCTGGCGCTCGAAAGCGACCTTTTCCGCTTCCAGCATCGCTCCTCCCAAGTAGCGCTCTATCTGTTCTGCTTGCTCATGCGCGTTCATTTGCTTACTTTTTCATTAAACATCAGTTGACGGTGTCGAGGGTCTTTTTCTATCAGTTCTTTCAGCCTTTTCTGGCATTTGAATCTTTGTTGACGGGCGGAATCCGCATCCGAGTAGCCCATTTCCCGCGCAATCTCGTCGTAGCCGCGCTCTTCCCGGACGGCTAAAATGAGCAGACGGCGGCAGCGGTCGCTAAGCCGCTCGATGTGTTCCCAAATCAGGCTTCTGCGTGCCACGTTGTCGAGGGCCTCGTTTATGAGGACATCCGTTTCAGGAGAATATACCGCCAAATCCTCCGGCGTTACCCCGTTGTCAAATCTTTTTTTGCGCCTCAATTCTTTCAGCCATTGGAACCAAGCTGCCTTTCTCAGCCATGCCCGGCAATCCGTCAACTGGAAGTCGGGCATTTGCGCGGCCCAGTGCAAGGCTTCGATACAGATGTAAAAGATATCTTCAGCCTCAGCATGGGATGCGCCCCACTTCTTCAAACGACGCATGATGTCAGGCTGAAAATGGGCTATCAGCGCTTCCAGTGAGCGGTCGTCTTCAGAGCGGAGGGCAGACAAGCAATGTTCCGGGTCGTCGTCGAATCGAAATGATTTTGCCATTTAAACTGGCCGAACGGGGCGTCAGTGAATTTTTTTTGAAAATAGTAGGCGACGCAAGGTAACGACTAAATGTAACAGGGTATTTCCAAATATATGGTTGCGGAGTCAGGTTCACGTCAAAAATTTGGTCACGATGAATGTCAACGCGAATTATTATCTCGGCCTTATCGTCATTTCCGTTTTTTCCGCACTCGCGCTGTTTTCAATCTGGCGGCATATTCTGCGGCATGGGCCGATTAAAGGGAAAAAGGATTATGGTTTAGCCTATTTGGCCGGAGCGATGGGCGTATGGGCAGTCGTGGGTGTGTGGAGCTTTATGGAATCCTCGGTATCTCCTCTACTCTTTGAAGTGGGGTTTAGCTTGTTGAGCACAATCAACAGCTTGCTTTACTTACTGGCCATCCAGCACTTTGACTACTCTCCCGACAGGATTCGCCAGCGCTGGTGGCAACCTATTGTTTTATCTATTGCCGGGTTAGTGGCTGCCTCCACACTCATGTTGTTTTGGTATTCTAACATGTATCATATTGCCTTAGATGAAGCTAAAAACCTGTTGTGGTGGCCCGACGTACTTTTTTCTTTGCCGACAATATTTGCTCTGGGCATCGGTTTTTGGCGTTCCTTTTATTATCGTGGTTACAAACTTCTGGCTTGGCTTTCATCTTTTGCGATGGTGATTATTCTGCTTGTTCAACTGCCTGAAGTTTCTTCTTGGCTAAAAAGCTTGCTGGGTGACAGCGAAAAATGGCTGACTTTAACCTCCTATGGTTTGCTGATGATGCTGTGTTTCGCATTAGCCACTTCTTGGGGGGTGGAAGAATTTAGCCTGCCGCACCCGACGCATTTACGCTTGTTTTTTGAGGGGAAAGAAAAGTATTCGTGGGTCGTCCATCTGAAAATCAGAGACCAGCGATACACCGCTTTCCTTTCTCCCATGAACTTCAAAAACCTGCTGCTTTTCGCAGCCCGACGCATAACCAGCCCCGAAAACGGATGGGTACATCTGGACGAGGACTTGAACGGGTACAACTACTTCCGCCGCATACTGCTCGATTTTTCGAAGGCATGGCAAGAAGTGAACCAAGCCGACGAAGACAATGAATCTGTACAGGCAATCCGGCGGATTCTATTTGAATATGGCAACCCCGGGCAATACCGGTTGAAAATCGAGCCAAGCAACATGAACTTCGAGGAGGCGCTTTTTGAGCACCGGGAAGACCTCGTGAAAGCCATGCAGCGCAACACCGAAAAGAAACAAGCAGAGGCGCTTTTCAACAACATCCGAGAATGGATGGATGCCCAAGAGAAAACCCCGCCACCTACGCCGCAGGCGTAGCCCATATTGTGTTTCCCCCCTTTTGTCACCGGGTGACAAGCTTACCCGTCAGCCCCTGACAAGCGGGATGATTCTTTGGGCTGATATTTCAACACCCCGTCCTTTGCAGCACCTCCAGACCCGACACGTTCACCAAATCAACTTTTGCCATGAAATCTTCTCTGCTAAAAACAACCCTCCTGCTCGTGTGTGCCGCGCTGTGCGCAGCCGAACAAACCCAACCCGGTAGCTCCAAAATCGAAATTCAGCGAAAAGCCGTCAGCGACCAGTGCATCATGGGTTATCTAGTGCTCGACGGCGAAGTCCTTTGCTACAGCCTCGAACTCCCCTGGGTAGCCAACATCAATGGCATGAGCACCATCCCCGATGGCCGCTACACCGGCTTCGTCAGGGAGGATGGCAGCAAAGGCTGGCGAATAGAACTCGAAAATGTGCCGAATCGTACCAACATCCAAATCCACATCGGCAACTACACCAGCGAGACAATCGGCTGCACCTTAGTCGGGATGCGCGCCGACCTCGACCAGTGCGCGGTATTTGAAAGCAAAAAAGCAATGGATGCTATCAAAGACAAGATTGGGCCGTTGCTGAATAAAAACATCGAGGTGACCTATTCGAAGATTTGAGGTGTGATTGCCTCACATGATTTGTCAACCATTTTAACACAATTATGAAAATGAAAAACACACTCTCCCTCCTGCTCAGCCTTTTGTGGGCGGCTTCTTGCCAGCCTACCGCTTCTCCCTCAAACGACACGGAAATCGCCAAAGAACTGATAGCCCGCCTCAAAGAAGAAAACAAAGACTTGAAAGACGAGAACAAATCGCTGAAAGGTCGAGTCGCCGAATTGGAGAGCGAGAACAAAAAACTAGTAAATACTTCTCCCAAAACTGTGCTGGCATCGCCTGCGGGAACATCAAAAGGTGTAAAGGCATCCGATTTGGTAGGCAACTGGCAGGCAGAACTGACATACAAGTCACATACGCGGGAAGGTTGCGGCACACCCGGAGAAGTATTGGAGGAAGCTTGGAAGATTGAACACGACCCAAACGGAGTTTTTCTGACAGAAAACATCAGCCAACGCAGTTCAAGGCGAGCGCACTATTCGATAACCCTCATTGGCAACAGATTGAAACGAGATAAAATCGCTGACAATGATTTTACTGTCCAGAATATGAATACGATCACGGGCTATATTATTAGAAGAGGAGGACGCTACGATTGCGAGATAAAGTACTCCCTCAAACTAACGCGGATTCGTTGAACAAAACAACTGCTCTATCAAGGGCTTGCTTTTCTGAAAAAGAATTAACTCCCACTTTCAACCCTCATCAAAAATGACAAAGCAAAATCTCCGGCTCAATCCGTACATCCTGTTGACCTCAATTTTTTTTCTCTCCTATTGCAACAATGCCCTGGGTCCCGGCTGGCTCAGCGATTCGCGCGGCTGCTGGGTCAGGCTTGACCCCAAAAAACCAAAATGCACCAACGTGGGCGACATCCCCGTCAGAGTGAAAGATGAATACTGCGAAGAAGGCTATTTGCGGCAATACGACTGCCCTACTTGTCGCGGTGAAAAAACCGTGCGGAAAAACGTCGGCACCGACCCGTATCGCAACGTCATCTATTACCAGTGCGTCACTTGCCCCGACTGCTGCGGGGTGGGGCGCATGGTGCATACCTATTGCAACGGCAAAGGCTGGGCCTGGGAATGCCAGTCGTCCAATCCATGACAAACAAATTTTCTAAAACACCGCTGCTATGAAAAAACTATGCCCCCCCCTATGCAACAAATCCTGCACACTGTTGGCCCTTTGCGCCTTTATATTATTGCCCCTCTCCTTTGCCCCTTTTCAAACTTCCGCTTCCGAGTATGTGCTGCCGGAAAAAGCCTTGCGGGATTTCCTCAATCTCAAACAAGAAGACAGAGATGCTTGGGTCGGCAGGCACCAAGGCAAACCCTTGACTTTCGACAACGGAGAATGGAAGCCGCAGCACCGTTTTTATGTAGTGTATCGCGCGCTTCAATTGCGCTACTGGTTTGCAGTGCCGGAATCGGAACAAGGCAATTACCTGAAGCGGTTGGAGCAGATGGTCGAAAACCCATTTTTCGACAAAGCCCGAGACCAAGTCGTAGTGTATTCCTTCACTTTCGAGCCGGGCAAAGGCATCAAAGAAGGGGACTTGATACGCGACGGCATTTTGGCCGAAGGCATGAAGGACGACAAGCAAGGCCTGCAAAGATTCGGCGAATGGGCGGAGCGAAAAATGGGCGACATAGGCAAAATGCCCGGTGAGCCATCGGATGAAGAAGGCCTTGAGCGGGACAGCATAACCGCGGGCGAAACTGGCGACGAACTGGAAAGGAGGCTTGCCGGACTCATGGCAAACCGCGAGATAGGCGACGCCATGCAAAAACTCCGGTCAGAATATTTGAAAAAAGTCGGGCTTCCGAGTGGCGGGAAAGGACAGCCCAATGGTGACAATCAAACAAAACCGCCTAACGGAGAGCCTTCTTCAGGGCAAGGCAACAAGCCTCCTTCTCCGGGCGACGGGAAAGAAGGAGGTGGTAAAGACAAAGCCACAGCATCCGACGGCGGAAAAAAAGGTGGCGGCGACGGCGGTGGGGGCGGACCTTCGGGACCTTTTCCCATGAAGGTTTCTTTCAGCAAGTGGTTTGTCACCATGCTTGATATCGTCGCACAGTATTTTGGCATCAAAGAAATTTCCATGCAGATATTGGCGGTAGCCTACATGATAGCGCCGGAAATATTTGAGTATGTGGGTGAGTTCATGGTAAAGTTGCAGCACGCCGTCACGCCCAATTCACTCGATGATATGCTCAACAAAATAAACGACGTGGTGCAGCACATCAGGAAGTTCATCAAATATGCAGAGGCGGCCTATAGTCTGTTGAAAGACCCTAACTTGTTAAAAATAGTCGAAAAGGTTGACTGGAAAGATTTTGACCTTGAGAAAACAATTCGCGGCGGCGAAAAACTCGGCCTGATTCCTCCGCATGTGCTCCGCAAGATGGAGCAGTTCTTTCCCATGACGAAGGGCAAAATCCTGTCCGACCCCGAACAGCTGAAACGCTCGCTGATTGACTACGGCATCGGCAAAGCCAAAGAGCAAGCCCGCAAAATACCCGGCATCGGCGAGCGCATCAACTGGGACGGCCTCGAGACCTGCGTTCGGCAGCGCGACAAAACGGCTTGCGAAAACTACATGAAAGACCAAATGAAAAGCGCCGCAAAACAAAGTCTGCCCGGCGACTGGAAACGCTTCGGCGGAGCGGTTGACGCAGCCTTTGAGGGCAATGTGAAAGGAATGGGGCGAGAGGCACTTTTGGAAGAGTTCAAATACCGCACCGGGATTCCGGTCGGCGATGCCAAGCGTTTGTATGAATTGGCCGAAAAAAAGGATTGGGAAAACTTCATCAAAGAGTCTGCAAAAACCCAACTCCACCGTCTGCGACCCGATTGCCGCAAAGCCGCCGAGCAAGTGCTGAACGGGCAGCCGCATTCCAAAGAACAACTCTGGGACATCTCCCGCTGCATCCTGACACAAACCGGGAACACAGACCTCGCAAATAAAATAGAAACCTATGGCAGCCTGACATACTATGCCGCAGCAAAATCAGAGGAACTGACCCTGCAGTTAAAAACCGCGCTGCGCAACGCCCAAATCCCCGAAGATGCCATCCGCCGCCTGCTCGAAGGCAGCACCGACGACGCGCTGCGCGTGATGGCTCGAAGTTTTGGGTTCACAGCGCCTTCGGCCATCGAAGCATTTGTCGCGGGTGACCTCAACCGGGCCGTCGAAGAGCAGACAAAACACGGCTTGGTGCGCCGCGACCAGAAATACTATGAAGAACTGGGTCGTCAGATTCGGCAAAACACTTACAACCGCCTCCAACTGGCAAAGATTCTCACTGATGCGCTCCGCCGGGGAGACATTCTCACCACCTACAATCGAGGTAAATTAGAAGCAGATTCTTTAAAAAAATCTCTCAAATAAAAACACATCGCCATGAAAAAATGGACCGCAACCTTGCTATCCCTGCTGTTCGCCGGTGCTCTGCTGAACACCTGGGCACAGCGACAGCCCAAGTCAAAAAACAAATACATCCCCGCCTGCGAGTCGGATGAAGAGCGTTGCGCCAAATGCAAAATTTACCAACTCGAAAACAAATTGCTGGCAGGTGAGATAACGCAGGAACAATACGAACAAGGGAAGAATGAGGAGTTAGATTGGATTACAAAGCATTGCACCCGCGATACATCGCCCCCGCCCCCGCCAGACCCATGCTGGGGCAAGCGAAGTATCTATTCGGAAGCAAATAAAGAGGGACGTCGAAGTGGCGACATAAAGTTTAAGGTTTGTAGGAATGAGGCGACCCCTGACGGGGAGTGTCGCTCAACTGATGATTGTGTCTCTATCTTGGATGTTCAATTGTATTCGGATTTGGGAGATTCATCCCGCAACCAACCATTTGCAGTCACTTTTCTTTCCAAAGAAAATGTTGCTCCAGATTCGTATTTACCTTTTCTGCTCCCCAACAACCGAATGCAAGAGTGGTGTCAAGTTTCACCAAAAGCAGAAAAACCGTCGGACGAGTTCAGAATTTTGCTCCCCAGTGGAATGAGCGATTCGACTTGGATGGTTTATCCCGGCTCTAAGGAATTTTTGCCCGAGGTAAAAGCCAAGTGGTTCGATTATTATGACCCAAAGAAAAAGAACAAGTTTGTAATCAGTGTCTTGAATGATATTGCTACTATCTTCTCTAATGCGCCCCGCACCAAAATATTCAACCTCTCCAAAAAAGAACCGGACGAACTGGTGCTGGTGCTGCGCGGAGAATATAAGAGCAGCCCGTTTTTGGTTGCCACAGGCTACGCGGATGGCGGTTACTTAGGCACTTATGAGCCAGTCAAACTTGATGCAGGGGTAAAAGCAACCCGGGAGGCGCTCAGAGGATTGAACTTGAATAGATTGGACCCGCGCATCGAGCAGATGGTGTCAGACTGGCGAAATAAAAAAGGGACAGCGACAATCACCGCCATGCTTCCTGTCGAGCAAACGCTTAAATCGTCCCCCATTTCGGCCATTGGCAGTCCAAGCAATTCAGCCTGTGTCAGCGATGCGCTCTTGCGCGACATTTCATCATACGTCAACAAAAACTTGCTGGTTGAAAAAAATGGCAGCTACCATGTTTGGACATTTGACGATAAAAAAAAGGAAGTAACATGGCTCAAAAGCCTACAATTCAGCCCAAACTGCCACCTCAAACTGCTCGCCATAGCCGACCCCGATTTGCGAGTGGTAGCGTCTGCAAAAGACCCCGGCGACATCAACAAACTCCTTTTCTTCTATCACAGGAACCCGAACGTCCTCTACAGTTGGGTATGGAAAGGCGACGAAGCGCCAAAGCAGTATGAACTGCTGAGCGGGAGCCAGCAATTCGCGCTGACGGGGCAATCCGCTGAATCTTATGTGAAGGCATTGAAATCCGAAGCAAGCGATGCCGAGCGGCAATTCTTTCTCGACCGCGCCGACAAACCCGGCAGTTTCACCCTGCTGGATGTCTTCTCCGAAGAGGATATCGGGAGCCGGATTCTTCTATATGCCGACGAACCGCCCCAGATAGCGAAGGAAAAAGGCAACGTGATGGCCGCTGCCGTAAAACGCCTCTCAGAGAGCAACTTCACAAATTCTAAACTTCACTTCCTCATCACCGACGCTCAAAACGAGGCACTCGGCTGGAATGCCTTTAGAGCGCGCTATCACCAGAAAGGCTGGATGCGGGCCGTGTTCCAGCGCAGCTTGCTCAGAGAGCCGTTCCCACAGTTGGAATGTTGGCTGAGTTTTGAGCGCATGGGCGTGCTTAAGCAGCTTTCGACGGGGCAGCGCAAAGTCGCCGTGTATTTGCCCGAACCACACCGCCCTGCGTTCGGCCCGGCTGAGATGTCCTGTGTCGTCAGCACTATTGACGGCGACGAAATTATTTACAAACCGGGCGGAGCGCCACCCATCCACCTGCTTTTCAAAAACTGGCTCGCCTCAAAATGGGACGCCGATACTTGGCGCGCCAACCCCTTAGGCTATTTTGACCGCTGCAACAACCCTTCACTTTAAAAACAAAACGCATGAAGAATTCCTCGTTCGAGCGCCTGTTGCTCCGCATCTATGGAAGTAAAAAATCCGGCGAGTCGCCGCTGGATTTGCCCAAATCCTCTGTCCGCATCCTCTTCGTTATTTCATTTGCCTTAGCCATAATTTTAAGCAATGCCTTTCTAAGGCTTCTTCATTTTTTCACTTTGAGACAATTGGAAAACACCGCCCTGACCGTTTCATTTGCCGAAGACAATTTGGCCGAAGGGGTGAGAAAACTCTTGCCGCCGGATTTGCAAAAGAAAGTAAGGGCAGTTGATAGAGGACAATATCCTGAAATCGCAGAATTGCTGAACGACACAACTATCACGTTTGAGGAAGCGAATATTTACCTCCAGCAAATAATAGAGAGCAATAAAAATTTTAATCGTGCGGTTGCAGGGGACATCACTCAATTCTTGTTTTTTATACCTAAATTTGAATTGATACAGCCGTCAGAAATACTTGGAGAAGACAAAAAACCGCAGACGATGGGCTCGAAATTAGAACAGGACAACCTCAAACGCTCTATAGCAATCGGGCTAATCAACAAATTCAGAAAACCGCTCACCGCCAAAGGCTACTTTACGTCCCGTAGGCTCACCCAAGCATTTGGGGGCTACATTCAGTTTATCACGTTTGTGCTGGCGATATGGGGCTTGCTGCTTATCCAATTCCGACAAGGCTGGTGCAACCTCCAAAACAGAGTCATCTCGCAAGGCCACTTGGCACAAGATGCCAGCCGAAATCAGCAAGTCTGGGACTTTTTGCACACGCCAGTCAACGAAAAATCCCTTTTGTCCGACTATCATGAAAAGTACGGAGACAGTTTTGTCGTCATGCGCCTGTTGGGCGATGCCATTGAAATGAAGTCTCAAAATCTTGACACCTCGGCCAAGAGTTTTGTCAACGACCGGATAGATTTGATGGAAGCCACCGTGCAAAAAGGAGAGTACCAATTGATTGATTACATCAACTACGCCGTGCCCAACTTGGGTTTCATAGGCACTATACTGGGCATCATTATGTCCATGGCAAACGTGGTTCAAATCTTAGAATCTTCCGGCCAACTCGACATGGTCGAAGCCTTTGAGAAAGTAGGCGGCTCATTGGGGCTGGCATTCGATACCACCTTTGTGAGCCTTTTTTGGGTACTCATTCTCAGTTACCTACTTGCGCGGTTGCAGAAAAACGAAGCCGATATGTTCGAGTCGCTTCGAGACAAGAGCACGCTTTTTCTGAAATATTACTGGCAACCCATTCACAAAGTCAAATAAGCATGGCAAAAAAAGAAGCATTTGGCTTAAGCCTCTTGGATGTGTTGAGCAATGCACTTGTCGCAGCTATTGTGCTGATGATGATTTCCGCCACCTTTGTCAAAGTGCTAAGCGAGTTGGAAGAGACAGAGGATGTGGCAACAGGAGAAAGCGAAGTCCGCTCTGCCATAGAATTCAAAGAAGTATCTGACCCGCTGCGGGGTGCGCGCCAATTGAACATTGCTTTAGAATTGTTTGGTGGGAAGCCTGACGTAGTGAGAGTTTCATATCGGGCAGCCGCTGTTAGTGATGCGACGAGGTGTATCAACATTGCTCAAGGCGTTTACAAAAAACATTATTGGCTCGTCACGCGCGATTGCAATTGGCAAGAGGGCGAAGAATGGCACATCATCCTCGATGCGCCCAGCCCCGACGCGGTTCCCGACAGCATCGGCATCCATGCCAATTTCGGATTGGTGCCTGTTCGATTAGACCCCGACATTCGGATGTATAAGCCAACTGTCAGAAGGACTGGCACTTTGAGGCTTGTCACAGTCACCGAACAAGAACGCATACCAGAAATTTCAAATTGAAATGAAAATCCGTATCGCAAAATTTCTGCTCAAACCCAAAGCCGCCATAGGCGTTTCGCTGCTCGATGTCATCAGCAATGCCTTGGCCAGCATCATACTCATTTTTTTTATTCTGGTGGCCATCCGGGCGCAGCCTCCCTCTCCCGAACGGATGTTGGGCATCCTCGTGGTCGATTATGAGATACAGACCACCGAGCGCCCTGATATTCAAATATTCTTAAAAAAACCAGCCCAAGGGGTCGGCAACTACCTCTTTAACGACGGAATTGAAGCACTTAAAACGGGAGAAGTTGACTCGATTCCCGGAATTTGGGCTCATGCGGTAGTAATGTCCGTGCCGGGAAAAGAGAACTACATCCGGCGCATTATGTACATGAATCCCGAAAAAGAGGGAGAATGGACAGCAGGAATCATTTTCTCTGACCATACTCGCTACACCTACAACGACTACAAACCTTTCGCAACCTTAAAAATCCGAGCGCACTTCGTCCAGCGCGATAACCTCCCAAGACTGGAAACCAACGTGGATTCGATAACTGTGCGTTTCCCGACCCAGCGTTGCGAGGTCAAATTCAAATTGCCAGAATACCCGGTGTCCGACTAAATCTTCCACACATCAAATTCTTGAAAAATGACAAGAGAAAAAGCAGCAAAAATTATTGGATGCTCGCCAGATGACCCCGCTTCGGAGATTGAAAAAAAATACAACCTCCAACGAGAAAATTATAAGTTACAAATAGACAAAGCCAATGACCTGCCCACTGCTGTACAGGATAGCCTAAAAAAAGAACTGCAAAATCTGGAAGAGGCGGCCAAACAACTTATCCCCTCTGCGATTGCAGAAGCAGCCCCTCCTATCGTTGGGCAAGCACCTCTTGTCAAAAGAATTAAGCGAGATGTGTCAAAAGAGATTGTCGAAAACGTTGCATCAAAAATAGACGCATTTAAATTCTGGGTGTTGAGGGGGATGGAGAAAATTCCAAGCAACTTATTCCTTTTGCTTTTTGCAGTTTTGATTGCTTGGATTGCGTATCTTCATGTTAAATTTTTTTCGTAGACCCTAATGAACGCGGCTGCATATTAAATCCTCACCCCGCCCACCCCTCTCTATCCAAACTCCTGTAATGAATCGCCTCCGCCAAATCCTCGATGCGGATGTCGGGGCTGCCCGCCAAATCCGCAGCTGTGCGTGCCACTTTCAGGATGCGGTCGAAGGCGCGGGCAGAAAGTTGGAGGCGTTCCATAGCCGTTTTCAGGAGGGTCAGCCCCGCGTCATTCAGTTGGCAGACCTCGCGCACCATGCTGCTTGGCATTTGAGCGTTCGAGTAGATGCCCTTCAACTCCTTGAATCGCGCGGCCTGCACCTCGCGGGCACGCAGCACTCGCTCCCGGATGTCGGCACTTGTCAGTTTGGGCGGCTCGGTGTTGGTGAGTTCCTCAATTTTTACGGGAGTGACTTCCACATGCAGGTCAATGCGGTCGAGCAGTGGCCCCGATATTTTTGACAGATAGCGTTTCACGACCCCGGGGCCGCACACGCACTCTTTCTCCGGGTGATTGTAGTAGCCGCAAGGGCAGGGGTTCATCGAAGCCACGAGCATGAAACTCGCGGGATAGTCCACCGTCACTTTTGCCCGGCTGATGGTGACGCGGCGCTCTTCCATCGGCTGACGCATCACTTCGAGCACTTGGCGTTTGAACTCCGGCAATTCATCGAGAAACAGCACTCCGTTGTGCGCGAGGCTGATTTCGCCTGGCATGGGGTCGGAGCCGCCGCCCACGAGCGCCACGTCGCTGATGGTGTGGTGCGGCGCACGGAAAGGCCGGGTGGTGACGAGCGAAGCATTGTCGGGCAAAATGCCGGAGACCGAGTGGATTTTGGTCGTGTCCAAAGATTCATGCAGCGTGAGCGGCGGCAGGATGGTCGGCAACCGCCGGGCAAGCATCGTTTTTCCCGCGCCGGGCGGCCCGATGAGGATGACGTTGTGGCCTCCGGCGGCGGCGAGTTCGAGCGCACGCTTGATGTTTTCCTGACCTTTCACGTCGGCGAAATCCACGTCGTAGATGCTGGCATTTTGGGCGAATTCTTCCCGTGTGTTGACAATCAGGGGCTTAATCTCAGATTCTCCCGCCAGCACCTCTATTGCTTCGCGCAGATTTTCCACGCCGTAGATTTCCACGTCGTTGACGATAGCCGCCTCGCGGGCGTTTGTTTTGGGCAAAATAAATCCCTTGAATTTTTCTTTTCGCGCCTGAATCGAAATCGGCAAAGCGCCTTTGATGGGTCGCAAAGAGCCGTCGAGCGAGAGTTCGCCCATGATGAAATATCGGTCGAGGCCGTCGGGCGGAATCACGCCCGAGCCAGCTAGCATCCCGATAGCAATGGGCAAATCGAAAGCCGAGCCTTCCTTGCGGATGTCGGCGGGGGCGAGGTTGATAATCGTCTTGAGTCGCGGGAGGCGTATGCCTGAGTTCTTGACAGCGGCTTCGATGCGGGGCAGGCTTTCTCGCACGGCGCTGTCGGGCAGGCCGACGATAAAAATGCCCGGCTTTTCGGTGTTGCCCACCGCGCCGCCTGTGTTGATTTCGACGGTAATCATCTGGGCATCAACGCCGTGAACGGCTCCGGCGTAGGTTTTTACGAGCATAGGGAGGCGAGTTTAGATTGTAAAAATGGGGATTTGAGGGGCGGATAAAGGTAGGAAAAGTTGGGAATGGAAGGGATGTGTTTGAAACAAACCTTATTTTTGGCCGAAGATTATCAAAACAAATTCTTAGAGTACTGCAAGTCAACAGTTCTCTTTGAAATTGCAGTATCTCCACACGCGGCGGGGCTGTCAGGTCAAGACTTGGCTCCCCTAATTTCAAAAAGGCCCCGTCAACTTATTGCCTCCACATCCTCCACGAATGAGGAACCTTTCACGACCCGCTAACCGCGTCGTGGGACAGGCGGCTTTCACGATACTTCACGTTAGCAAAGGGTTAAATCCACTGCATTTTTCTGGCGGCTTGTACCAATCTGCGCCGGTCGCCGTTTTGTGGAGCAAACACACAACCTACACACACTTTCGTATGAAAAATCTGTTTTTTGCAATCGGTTTAATCCTGCTCTCCCACACGGCGTACGCGCAATTTTCCATCGGCATCAAAGGTGGCATGAACACCCAAGTCAACAAACCGAAGGACATCATCGTCGGTGGGGGCGACACGGCTTTTGATTTTGGCGTGGACAAAGTCAAGTTCGGCACGCAATTCGGCTTGTACGCTCGCATTGGCGACAAGGTGTTTTTCCAACCAGAGATGATTTTCAACTCGAACCGGACGGACTACAAAATCGGCGAGTCCAGCGTCGGCGAGGTCATCAGAAACGAGCGGTATCAGTATCTGGACTTGCCTTTGTTGGTGGGCTTCACGGCTGGCCCGGTGCGTTTTCACGGCGGCCCGGTGGGGCACTATTTCCTCAGCAGCAGGTCCGAGCTGACCAACTTCAATGGTTACGCGGCGCGTTGGAAACAAATGACTTGGGGCTGGCTGGCTGGCATGACCATCGGCACGGGACGCATTTCTGCCGATATTCGCTATGAGGGGAATTTCACCAAACAAGGCGACCACATCACGTTCTTCGGCGACAAATACCATTTCAGCAACACTCCTTCGAGGCTGATTGTGGGTTTGAACATCGCGCTTATCAAGTAATCTGCCGAAGTGCTCTGCACACCCGTTAAAAATTACGTCATTGGTCCATGAAGCGTGGCTGGGGGATTCCCCGCTGCGCTTTTTTTGTTTCGTCATCAAGCAGCGCGGTTTGGCGATGTAGTCGCCTGTTGGTCGTTCGCCTGCCGCAGCAAAACTGTCGGGTAAATCCTACTTTTGCCCAAATTGCCGACTCAACACATATCGCCATGAACGCCTCTCACTGGTACGCCTTCGCCAAATCGCTTCACCTCATAGGTATGGTCTCCTGGATGGCCGGGATGTTCTACCTCGTGCGTGTCATGGTGTACCACGCGATGGCTTTGGAACGAGAAGAACCCACGCGCAGCACTTTGGCCGAGCAGTATGCGGCAATGGAATGGAAGGCATACAAAATCATTCTCCAGCCCGCCATCGTCATCACTTGGGCTTTTGGGGTGGTGATGTTGTTCATCCAGCCAGCGTGGTTGAGGGAAGGCTGGTTCCATTTGAAGCTGGCGCTCTTGGCATTGTTGAGCGGCTACACCCACTCGTTGAAGAAACATATCGGTCAATTGGAGACTGGGGTTTCCCGGTTCAATCACATCCACTATCGGGCGTTGAACGAAGTGCCGACGATTTTTTTGGTGGCCATCGTCTTTCTTGCGGTATTCAAATCTCGCATTCACTACGCTGCCCTGTCTATTGGTTTGGCGGTTTTCACGGGGCTGATTGCATGGGGGATAAGGAAGGCCAATCGAAAGCCTTAGCGAATGTTACTCGCCTCGATACCATTTTCTCAAAGTGTTCTCGCCCAATTTTCCCTGCGGGGTGTAGTCTCTTTCTGGGTAACCTTCGTGGCCGCGCATATTCGGGAACCACTTCCAGAGAAAGCCGCCTGCCCACCAGTGTTCGTGCTGAAAAGTCGAAAAAATCGCCTCGTAGCAGTTGGCTTGCGCCTGTTCGTTGATGTTGCGTCGCTTGATGTCGCGCTCCAGTTCCCAATTGCGCCATCCGCTGCTGTCCACGCTCAAATAACCAAATTCCGTGAACAAGATGGGTCTGTTTTGTTGCTTGCTGTATGCGCGCAGCCGTTCTTTAATCGGCTCCCAAGCGGCTTTTAGCTCCTGCACGGTTGGGGTGGCGGCGGCCACGAGTGGGAAATACCCGCCGAGTCCGATGCAATCCAATTCGGCCCAGAACGGCACCTTGTCCCAGTCGTCCCAGTTGGCGGAGTAGGTTAGTTTGCCTTTGTAGGTTTTTTTTATTTTTTGAATCAATTGGTGCCAATACTGTGGGCGTTGCTGAATGGCAGCGTTGAATTCGGTGCCGATGCAAAACATATCCACTCCGGTAGAGTCTGCCAATGCTGCGAAACGCAGGATGTAGCGCTCATAAGTTTTTTCCCATTGCTCCCAATCCTCGTTGCTTTGAAAGGCAAGTGTCCCCGTCCATGCTCTGGGAATCCAGACCTGAGGCTTGAGCATGACTCGAAGGTCAGCCTCGTGTGCCAGACGGATGCTCTCTCGCGCGCCTTCCGGTCGTTCGCCCCACCATTGGCCGCTGTGTTCGTTAAAAATGACATCAGGGGTGCCGGGTCTTAAAAAAGCGTAGGGCACGATGGCTATCCAATTGGCCCCCACCGCTCGTACGGCTGGCATGGGGTTGGCCGGGAATGGCTCTGGTGGCGCCACGAAGGTGAGTCCGTTCATTCGCCCAAAAGGCAGTGTTGCGTTGGGGGAAGATTGGCTCAACACCTCTGGGATGGGCGGCAACACGGATGATTGTTTCGTGGGCGGCTGGGTGCAAGCCACGAGTAGCGGCATCAGAGCAAGGAGGGTGAGGGATATTGTTTTCATAAAAACAACCAACCCCGTCGGGGTGTGTGCCGACGGGGTTGGAAAGGTAGGGCAAAAGTGAGAGACAAGCGTCAAGATGTTCGCATTCGTGCGGCGATTCGGGCAGCCAAGTCGCTCATCTCGTCGGGCGACATTTGCACGGGTTCTTTGCCGAACGAGAGGTCGGAGATGGAATTGAGCGGGATAAGATGAATGTGCGCGTGCGGCACTTCCAAGCCTACCACAGCGGTGCCGATGCGCTGGCAGGGCACCTCTTGCTCGATGGCTTTGGCCACGATTTTGACAAAAAGCCAAAGCCCCGCATACAGCTCGTCGTCCACATCGAAGATGTAGTCAATCTCTTTTTTGGGAATGCAAAGCGTGTGGCCTTTGGCCTGCGGGCGCACGTCGAGAAA